>NZ_JBHMCY010000027.1:0-90200 GCF_042430725.1 Streptomyces cinereospinus
GCCGCGGCCGCCGGGGGTCCAGGGGTGGGCGGCAGGGGTGTCGGGGGCGGCGCGGCGGATGGCCGCTCCCGCGGGGGAGGCGGGCTCGCGCCCCGTCGCGGGCGGGCTCTGCGGCGCGCGGCTCGGGCGGGGGCGGTGGGGTCGGCCTTGGGGGAGGGGGCCAGCCGCGGGCATGTGGCCTGGTGGGGGCTGGGGTGGGCGTTCGGCCGCAGGGGTGTGGCTTGGTGGGGGCTGGGGTGGGCGTTCGGTTGTGGGTGTGTGACCTGCTGGGGGCTGCGGTCGCCGTCCGGCCGCGGCGGCGGGTGTGCGGCCCGGCTGGGGCTGGGGCTGGGGTGGGCGTCCGGTGGCGGGTGGGTGCTGGGGGGTGGGGCCCGGTTGGGGGCGGGCATGGGGTGGGCGTCCCGTGGCGGGTGGGCTGTGGGGTGGGCGTCCGGTGGCGGGTGGGCTTTGGGGTGGGCGTCCCGTGGTGGGTGGGCTTTGGGGTGGGCGGACCGGCTGGGGGCGTGGCGGGGCTGCCGGGGCGGGCGGTGTGGGGGTCGCCGGTGGCCGGCCCTCGGTGCCAGCGCGGTCGCTCGCGCCCGCGGACGCGGGCCCGCCGGCGCCCGTGGCGTCGTGTCTCGTGTCGTCCGTCCGGCCGTGGTGCGGGCCCGTCGACGTGTCGGTCCTCATGGCGATCCCTCCCCGATGCGCTCGCGCCCCCCGGTGCGCCGTGGCGGTGCGCACGCTATGCGCTCCCCCGGGGCGGAAGCGGCGAGTCGGGCGGGATGTCACTCGAACGGGGTGTCGGGGGGTGAGCCGGGAACCGGGCGCGCCACCGTCCGGCCTTCCCCCGGCGGGGGCGGACTGGGATGATCGGGAGCTGTCTTGTTAACCCGCGTTAACCGAGAGGGTGCCATGGGTGAGGAGCGGTTCGGGGAGTTCGTGCTGGTGCGGCGGCACGAGGACGGGCATGTCGCGGAGCTGGCACTCGACCGGCCCCAGGCCATGAACGCCATGTCGGCCGAGATGGCCCGGTCGGTCGCCGGGGCGTGCGCGGCGCTGGGTGCGGACCGGGACGTCCGGGTCGTCGTGCTGACGTCGACGCACGAGCGGGCGTTCTGCGTGGGGGCCGACCTGAAGGAGCGGAACGCGCTGAGCGACGCCGAGCTGGTGCGGCAGCGGCCGGTGGCGCGGAAGGCGTACACGGGCGTACTGGAGCTGCCGGTCCCCACGGTGGCGGCGGTGCACGGGTTCGCGCTGGGCGGCGGCTTCGAGCTGGCGCTGTCGTGCGACGTGATCGTCGCCGACGGAACCGCGGTGGTGGGGCTTCCGGAGGTGTCGGTGGGGGTGATCCCCGGGGGCGGCGGTACGCAGCTGCTGCCGCGGCGGGTGGGCGCGGCCCGGGCGGCCGAGCTGATCTTCACCGCGCGGCGGGTCGAGGCCGCCGAGGCGCGTGAGCTGGGGCTGGTGGACGTGCTGGTGGAGGACGGCCGGGACCGGCCGGAGGCGCTGGCGCTGGCGTCCCGTATCGCCGCGAACTCGCCGGTGGGCCTGCGCGCGGCCAAGCGGGCCCTGCGGCTGGGGCACGGGCTGGACCTGCCGGCCGGCCTGGAGGTCGAGGACGCGGCCTGGCGCTCGGTGGCGTTCTCGGGGGACCGGGCGGAGGGGGTGGCGGCCTTCAACGAGAAGCGCGAGCCGCAGTGGCCGGGTGAGTGAGCGCACCGGCGCCGTACGCCCTCACCCCACCGCCCCGCAAACATCCCCTTTCCCCCCTGATTTCCCTAGCCTGGAGTGATGGGTGAGGAGAACCGGCTCGCGGCCGTGGTGGCGCTGGCGCAGGGGATGGCCGCGGCACAGTCGGTGCGCGAGTCGTGGCGGGCCGCCGCGCTCGGGGCGTGCCGGGCGCTGGACGGGAGCTTCGCCGCACTGTCGGTGTGGGAGCGGGACCTCGGGCAGTTGCGGGTGCTCGTCAACGTGGGGGAGCTGACGGACGGCGAGGAGGAGTTCCCGGAGCGCGAGGCCTATCCGGTGCACCAGTTCGCCGAGATCACCGAGTTCCTGCACGAGCGGTGGGCCGGCGGCGGTGAACCCGACGCCTGGGTCGAGACCGCCGAGGGACCCACCGCCGGGCGGGCCGGTTTCTGTCACCAGCGGGTCGCCGCGCTGCGGCGCAGGGGCCGGGGCTGCTGTGTCGTCGCCCCCGTCGTGCTGCACGGGCGCGCCTGGGGCGAGCTGTACGTCGCCCGGCCCCTCGGCGCCCCCGTCTTCGCCCGGGCCGACGCCGACTTCGCCACCGTCCTGGCCGCCGTCGTCGCCGCCGGGATCGCCCAGACCGAGCGGCTCCAGGAGGCCCGGCGGCTCGCCTTCACCGACTCGCTCACCGGCCTGGCCAACCGCCGTGCCGTGGACATGCACCTGGACGAGGCCGTCGAGCGGCACCGCCGGGAGGGCGTCGTGGTCAGCCTGGTCGTCTGCGACCTCAACGGGCTCAAGCGCGTCAACGACACCCACGGGCACGCCGTCGGCGACCGGCTCCTGGAACGGTTCGGCTCCGTCCTCTCCCTGTGCGGCGCCATGCTGCCCGGCACCCTGGCCGCCCGGCTCGGCGGTGACGAGTTCTGCCTGCTGGCCGTGGGGCCGCCCGCCGACGACGTCGTGAAGGTCGCCGACGAGCTGTGCCGCCGCGCCATCGAGCTGGAGCTCGGCGACGGGGTCGCCTGCGGCGTGGCGTCCACCGCGGACCCGATCGGGCCGGTCCGTTCCGCCCGCCGTCTCTTCCGGCTCGCGGACGCCGCCCAGTACCGGGCCAAGGGCGTCCGCGCCGCCGGGGCCGTGGTGGCCGGCCGGGAAGGCCCCGACGACCCCGTCGTCCGCCTCGCCGACGCACCGCCCGAGGGGCCCGCGGGCGAGCGCCGCCGCTTCCGCGGCCGCCGCTGAGGACGCGGCCGGTCAGCGAGGGGCGGGCGCCGCCGCGCCCTGAGCGGTGAAAGCCGCAGCGCGGTAAGGCTCACGGCGCGGTAAAACTCACGGCGCGGTAAGGCTCACGGCGCGGTAAGGGGCACATCCCCCGCCCACTCGTGACATCATCGAATTCACTGCGTACGCTCCTGAATATGGATATGCGCACTGTGGTGGTGGGGACGTCCGGGGTCACCGCGTCCGACGTCCTCGCCGTGGCGCGCGGCGGCGCCCGCGTCGAGCTCTCGGGAGAGGCGGTGGCCGCCCTCGCCGCGGCCCGCGCGATCGTGGACGCCCTGGCGGCCAGGCCCGACCCGGTCTACGGCGTCTCCACCGGCTTCGGCGCCCTCGCGACCCGGCACATCGGCCCGGAGCTGCGCACCCGGCTCCAGCGCAACATCGTCCGCTCGCACGCCGCCGGAATGGGCCCGAGGGTCGAGCGGGAGGTCGTACGGGCGCTGGTGTTCCTGCGGCTGAAGACCGTCTGCTCCGGGCGCACCGGCGTACGGCCCGAGGTCGCGCAGGCCATGGCCGGCCTGCTGAACGCCGGCATCACCCCCGTCGTGCACGAGTACGGCTCCCTGGGCTGCTCCGGCGACCTCGCGCCGCTGTCCCACTGCGCCCTCACCCTGATGGGCGAAGGGGAGGCCGAGGGCCCGGACGGGGCCGTGCGGCCCGCCGGCGAGCTGCTCGCCGCGCACGGCATCGCGCCCGTCGAGCTGCGCGAGAAGGAGGGCCTCGCCCTCCTCAACGGCACCGACGGCATGCTCGGCATGCTGGTCATGGCCCTCGCCGACCTCGACACCCTCTACAAGTCCGCCGACGTCACCGCGGCCCTGTCCCTGGAGGCCCTGCTCGGCACCGACAAGGTGCTCGCCCCCGAGCTGCACGCCATCCGGCCGCACCCCGGCCAGGCCGCGAGCGCCGCCAACATGCTGGCCGTGCTGAAGGGCTCCGGCCTGACGGGTCACCACCAGGACGACGCCCCGCGCGTCCAGGACGCCTACTCGGTCCGCTGCGCCCCGCAGGTCGCCGGCGCCGGACGCGACACCCTCGCCCACGCCCGCCTCGTCGCCGACCGCGAACTGGCCGCCGCGGTGGACAACCCCGTCGTCCTGCCCGACGGGCGGGTCGAGTCCAACGGCAACTTCCACGGCGCGCCGGTCGCCTACGTGCTCGACTTCCTCGCCATCGCCGCCGCCGACCTCGCGTCCGTCGCCGAGCGGCGCACCGACCGGCTGCTGGACAAGAACCGCAGCCACGGGCTGCCGCCGTTCCTCGCCGACGACGCCGGGGTGGACAGCGGGCTGATGATCGCCCAGTACACGCAGGCCGCGCTGGTGAGCGAGATGAAGCGGCTCGCCGTACCGGCGTCCGCGGACTCCGTCCCGTCCTCCGCGATGCAGGAGGACCACGTCTCGATGGGCTGGTCGGCGGCGCGCAAGCTGCGCACGGCCGTGGACGGTCTCTCCCGGGTCGTCGCGGTCGAACTGTACGCCGCCACGCGCGCCGTCGAGCTGCGCGAGGGGCTGACGCCCGCCCCCGCCACCCAAGCCGTGATCGACGCCCTTCGGGCCGCCGGGGTGGCCGGTCCCGGGCCGGATCGTTTCCTCGCCCCCGACCTGGCCGCGGCCGACGCGTTCGTGCGCGACGGGAGGCTGGTGGCGGCGGCGGAGGCGGTCACCGGGCCGCTGCGCTAGGCGGCCTCTTCCCCACAGGTGTGTACGGCGGGGCCCCGGCCCGCGACGGCCGGGGCCCCGCGACCGGTCACGTGAGCTTCGCCGCCTGCGCGTCGATCACGGCGGCGGGGACGTCGTACGCCTCGCCGCTCATCAGCGCGCCCATGTTGACCGTGTAGTACGTCACGAGCGTGCCGCCGTGCCGCACCACCTCGCCGTGCACCGTGCCCGGCTTCTCCTGGTCCTCCACGTCGACGGAGGCCGTGAACGCCACCGACTCGTCACCGGTGCCGGACGCCTTCGCGGTGGCGACCTCGGTGATCTTCTGGTCGGTGCCCTGCGCGGTGAGGGTGAAGCCGCCCGCGCAGGCGGTGATCGCGTCGGTGACGGACGCGAAGGTCTCCGCGGTGCCCTCCCCGTCGTACGAGGAGAGTCCGACGACGGTCATGTCGACGCTCAGCGCGTCCGCCATGGCGTTCTCGAACTCGCCCTCGCTCATGTCCTCCATGGACTTCGAGGCCGTGTCGGTGGGCGACGTCCGCTCGGTGGCCATGGTGCGGGCCTCCCCGGCCGAGTCGCCCGGAGCGAAGCCGCTCATCGCGTGGGCGAGCGGCTCGCACTCCGCCTTGTCGACCCGGACATCGCTCTGGGAGGCGGGCAGCCGGCTGTCGTCCGCCTGGATCTCGTACCCCTCGACATCACCCTGAGCGAGGATCAGCTTCTTCAACTCGGCCGCGCCGAGGACCTGCGCGGCCGGGGCGGCCGGGGCGGCCGAAGCGGACCCGGACCCCTCCGAGTCGTCCGAACCGCTCTCCGCGCATCCCGTGACAAGGGCGAGCGACAGCGCGCCGACGGCGACCGTGGCGCGCAGCCGCGCACCCGATGATCTGTTCATGATCGGACTATGAGGTCCGCGTCAAGAACACGTCAAGTGACGTGGTCCTGCGGGACACCCGCGCGTCAGACTCCGAGCCGCTCGCGGCGCACCGAGTACGCCACGAAGCCCGCGCCCAGCGTGAGACAGAACGCGCCGCCGACGACGTACGGCGTGCTGTCGAAGCTGCCGGTGTCCGCGAGCCGGGTGCCGTCGGCCACCGCGCCGGCCGGGTCCGCGGTCGTGGCCCTGGCCTGTGTCGTCAGCACCGTCACCGACCGCTCTCTCACCGGGGCGTCCGCCGTCGCGTTGGCGGAGGGGACGAACCACAGGGCCCCCAGCAGGGCGCCCGCGGCGGTGGCGGTCAGCAACGGACGGCGAGCGGATGACACGGAATATCGATCCCCTTGTGACGCTGGTGAATTGGCCGTGTGGGGCGATGCTAGTGAAAGCCGCGGGTCGTGGGAAAGTCGCGGGGGCCCCGGGCCTTACGCTCCGAGCATGAGCACTCCAGAGACATCAGGTTTTGTACGGCTTCGGGTGGAACTCGTCCTCCAGGTCGACGACCCTCAGGCCGTGATCCGGGCCGCGCAGCGGCGGATCTCCGAGGACGCCGATATGCAGGCCGAGGAGCGGGTACACGCCGAGAGCGCTGTGACGGAGGACACCGCGGAGGCGCTGGCGTATCTCGTGGACCCGTTCGACCTGGTCGGCGAGGTGCCCGGGATCGAGCTGCAGCAGGCCTCCTGGAGCAGCGAGCAGGTGGACTACGACCCTGATTCGCCGGACTGGGACCTTGACGACGATGATGTCGACGACGAGGAAGAGGAAGAGCGGGCCGGCTGACGCGGCTTGGGGACATCGTGATCCCGGGCGGCAACCGTCGTCCGGGTTCCGTCGTCTCCACAGGCGCGCGGACCGAGACTCGGACCACGGACCACCAGCCCGGCGGACGTGGCGAGCCCCACACGTCGAGGGAATGGGGAACGGGACGAACCGGTCGTAGCGTTGAACACTTACGGGGACTTTCGGGGATCTGGGGATTCGGCAACGATGGAGAAGCGTGTGATGACGAACAGTAAGCGGCGCAGCGGCCTCACGGTCGCGTCCGCACTGCTCGGCGGCGTACTGGTGCTCTCGGCCTGTTCCGGCAGCGAGGAGGCCGTCGGCAGCGACGGCGGCGGCAACGACAGCTCGCAGACCCAGGTCGACGAGGCGGCGGCGCAGAAGACGTCCGAGGCCCAGATCGAGATCACCCCCAAGGACGGCTCGACCAACGCCTCCATCAACAACTCGGCCACCGTCACGGTGAGCGAGGGCACGCTCACCGAGGTGACGATGACGACCGCCGACGGCACGGCCGTCGAGGGCGAGATCTCGGCCGACGGGACCAGCTGGAAGCCCAGCGCCCAGCTGGAGCGCTCCACGCGCTACAAGATCGCGGTGTCGGCGGAGGACTCCGAGGGCCTGGAGGCGCACGAGAACGCGTCCTTCACCACGGTCTCGCCGGACAACAGCTTCATAGGCACCTTCACGCCGGACGACGGCACCACCGTCGGCGTCGGCATGCCGGTCTCGATCACCTTCGACAAGGCGATCAGCAACCAGGCGGACGTCCAGAAGGGCATCACCGTCAGCACCAGCAGCGGCCAGGAGGTCGTCTGCCACTGGTTCAACGCCAACCGCATGGACTGCCGCCCCGACGAGTACTGGCAGGAGGGCGCCACCGTCACGCTGAAGCTGGCGCTCGACGGCGTCGAGGGCGCCGAGGGCGTCTACGGCGTCCAGCAGAAGACGGTCTCCTTCACCATCGGCCGCAACCAGGTCACCTACGTCGACGCGCAGACCAAGCAGATGAAGGTCACGCAGGACGGCAAGGTCGTCAAGACCATCCCGATCTCCGCCGGCTCGCCCGAGAACAAGACGTACGAGGGCCAGATGGTGATCTCCGAGAAGTTCAAGGAGACCCGGATGAACGGTGCGACGGTCGGCTTCACCGACGACGACGGCGAGGGCGAGTACGACATCAAGGACGTGCCGCACGCCATGCGCCTGACCACGTCCGGCACCTTCGTCCACGGCAACTACTGGGCCGCCGACTCCATCTTCGGCAGCGTCAACACCAGCCACGGCTGCGTCGGTCTGAACGACACCAAGGGTGCCGACGACCCCGAGACCGAGGGCGCGTGGTTCTACGACAACTCGATCATCGGTGACGTCGTGGTCGTCCAGAACACCGGCGACAAGACGGTCGCGCCGGACAACGGACTGAACGGCTGGAACATGAGCTGGGAGCAGTGGAAGGCCGGATCCGCCGTCTGACGCCCGCTCGCTGACACCCCGTCGACCACGAAGGCCGCCCGTCCGGGCGGCCTTCGTGCTTCTCATCTTCCTTTTATCCCCGCCTTATTCGGTCATCACGGTGTGTCCCTAGCTTGCGGCGCATGTTCTTCACCTACCTGAGGCGCGAACTGCGCCGCCGCAGAAAGGCGGCCCTCGTCGTCGCCTCCGGCCTGGCGCTGGGTATCGCGCTGGTCATCGTCGTCAACTCCGTGTCCTCCGGCATGGGACAGGCGCAGGACAAGGTCCTGGAGTCGCTGTACGGCCTCGGCACCGACATGACCGTCACCCAGGCCGCCGACCCCGAGCAGGAGGGCCAGGCGCGGGGGCCGCGGTTCCGGTTCGACGCGCAGGACGACGGCTCCGACGAGGAGCAGAGCAGCGACCGCGTCATGGTGCAGGGCTTCCAGACCCTGGCCGGCTCGACGGTGACGCAGGTCGGCTCGCAGGACGGCGTCGCGCACGCGGTCGGCGGGCTGAGCCTCCAGGTCATCAAGGTCAGCGGCCAGTTCACCCGGGGCCAGTTCCAGCAGGGCGGCGGCCGGCCGTCCGCCCCGCAGGGCGAGGGCCGGGTCCAGGGCGGCGGTGCCGACTTCGGCGTGGACACCTACTCGGTCTTCGGCACCGACGTCACCGAGCCCGAGCTCGGCCCGCTGACCTCCTCGAAGATCACCAGCGGCCGTACCTTCACGTCCTCCGAGACCGACGCGGAGGTGGCCGTCGCCGACGCCTCCTACGCCCAGGAGAATGAGCTCGCCGTCGGCGACACGGTCACCGTCAAGGACGTCACCTACGAGGTCATCGGCATCGCCACCCCGGAGAGCGGGGACGCGGCGGCCAACCTCTACGTCCCGCTCAAGCAGGCGCAGACGCTGAGCGACTCGGCGGGCCAGGTCACCACGGTCTACGTCAAGGCGACCGACTCGCAGCAGATCGACGCCGTGAAGTCGGCGATCCAGAAGAACGTCCCCGGCACCACCGTGACCACCTCCGCCGACCTCGCCGGCACCGTCTCCGGCTCCCTGTCCACCGCCTCCGACCTCGCCACCAGCGTCGGCAGGTGGCTGTCGGTCGTGGTGCTGGCGGCCGCGTTCCTGGTCGCCGGGCTGCTCACCTCCTCCGCGGTCTCCCGCCGGGTGCGGGAGTTCGGCACGCTGAAGGCGCTGGGCTGGCGGTCCGGGCGGGTCACCCGGCAGGTGGTCGGGGAGGCCGTCGTCAACGGGCTCGTCGGCGGTGTGCTCGGCATCGCGCTCGGGCTGGCGGGGGCGTACGCGGTCACCGCGGTCAGCCCGACCCTGCGGGCCGAACTCGGCGGCACCGGCGGCGAGACGGCCGTTCCCGGCGGCGGCTTCGGCGGCGGCCCGGGGCGGCAGGCCGCGTCCCGCACGCTCGACGTCGCCCTCACGGCCCCCGTCAGCGTGACGACCATCGCCCTCGCGGTCGGGCTGGCCGTGACCGGCGGGCTCGTCGCGGGCGCGTTCGGCGGGTGGCGCGCGTCGCGCCTGCGGCCGGCGGACGCGCTGCGGCGCGTGGCGTAGCCGCGCACCGGCACCCCGGACCCACCCCACCGCACCCCATCCCAGGAGCTGCACCACCATGTACGAACTCAGAGGCGTCACCAAGCACTACACCCGGGGCAAGGACACCGTGCGCGCGCTGGACGGCGTCGACCTCACCATCGCCGACGGCGACCGGCTGGTCATCCAGGGCCCCACCGGCGGCGGCAAGTCGACCCTGCTCCAGATGCTCGGCGGACTCGACCGGCCCACCTCCGGCGAGATCGTGCTCGACGGGACCGACCTGGCGCGGCTGCCCGAGGCCCGGCTCACCCGGGTGCGCAGCGAGAACATCGGCTTCGTCTTCCAGAGCTTCAACCTGATCCCGACGCTCACCGCCCAGGAGAACGTCGAGACCGCCCTCGTCCCCCTCGGCGTCAGGACCGCGCAGCGGCGTCAACGAGCCGCCGAGGCGCTGGAGTCGGTCGGTCTCGGGGAGCGGCTCGGGCACCTGCCCGGGGAGATGTCCGGCGGCCAGCAGCAGCGCGTGGCCATCGCGCGGGCGCTGGTGAAGCGGCCGAAGGTGCTGCTGGCCGACGAACCCACCGGCAACCTCGACGAGTCGATGCGCGACGAGATCATGGACGTGCTCGAACGCACCTGGAAGGAGCTGGGGCTGACCTTCGTCATGGTCACCCACGACTCGGCCCTCGCGAAGAAGGCACCGCGGCTGGTGACGATCCGCAAGGGCCGGATCACGGTGAAGGAGAGCGCCAACTCCTAGCGCCCAACCGATGTGGCCATCGAGCGTTCACCGACATGGTGCTTTTATGGCCGACTCGTGACGGCGCGCTCCCTTGAGGCCGCTGATCACCCCCCGGCATACTGCGTGTCTCCGGGGGGTGCGCGCGCATGTGTGCGGAACGACCCCCGGCCGGGTGAACGGGGAATTCACCCGGCTCATCAACTCCAGGGGGAGTTTTGCGCAGACAACTGAAGAGTGCCGGTGCCGCCGCGGTAGCCACCGCGGCCGCCGTCGCCCTCGCCGCGGGCCTGACCAGCCCGGCGAGCGCGAAGCCGGAACAGGGCCCCGACGGCCCGGCGACGCTCACGTCTCACCACCGCATCACCCTGATCACCGGCGACCGGGTCTCCGTGGACGCCAGGGGACGGATCGTCGGCCTCGACCGGGCCGAGGGCCGCGAACACATACCGGTACAGATCCGCAAGGCGAACGGCCACACCCTGGTGATACCCGCCGACGCGGCCCGCCTGGTCGCCACCGGCAAGCTGGACCAGCGCCTGTTCGACATCACCGAGCTGAACAGGTCCGCGACCCGCACGGCGCAGAAGAACGGCCTGAAGGTCATCGTCGGCTACCGGGGCGCCGCCACCGCCGCGAAGGCCGAGGTCCGCGACGCTGGCACCCTGCGCCGCAGCCTGAAGACGCTGAACGCGGACGCCGTGCAGACCGCCGACCAGGACACGCCCGAGCTGTGGGACGCGGTCACCAACGGCGACAGGACCGTCTCCGGCATCGCGCACGTCTGGCTCGACGGGGTCCGCCGGGTCACCCTGGACAAGTCCGTGCCGCAGATCGGCGCCCCCCAGGCCTGGGCCGCCGGCTACGACGGCGAGGGCGTGCAGATCGCCGTACTGGACACCGGCGTCGACACCACGCACGCGGACCTCGCGTCCCAGGTGACCGCGTCGAAGAACTTCACCACCGCCGCCGACGCCTCCGACAAGTACGGCCACGGCACGCACGTCGCCTCCATCGCGGCCGGCACCGGCGCGAAGTCCGGCGGCAGGTTCAAGGGCGTCGCGCCCGGCGCCGAGATCCTCAACGGCAAGGTCCTCGACGACAACGGCTTCGGCGACGACTCCGGCATCCTGGCCGGCATGGAGTGGGCGGCCGAGCAGGGCGCCGACGTCGTCAACCTCAGCCTCGGCGGCATGGACACCCCGGAGGTCGACCCGCTGGAGGCGGCCGTCAACCGGCTCTCCGCCGACAAGGGCGTCCTCTTCGCCATCTCGGCCGGCAACTCCGGTCCCGAGTCCGTCGGTTCGCCGGGCAGCGCGGACGCCGCGCTCACCGTCGGCGCCGTGGACGGCGCGGACGAGCTGGCCGACTTCTCCAGCACCGGCCCGCGCGCCGGTGACGGCGCCGTCAAGCCCGACGTCACCGCGCCCGGCGTGGACATCGCCGCCGCCTCCGCCAAGGGCAGCGTCATCGCCCAGGAGGTCGGCGAGAGCCCGGCCGGCTACGTGAGCATCTCGGGTACGTCGATGGCGGCCCCGCACGTCGCGGGCGCCGCGGCGATCCTCAAGCAGCAGCACCCGGACTGGACCTACGCCGAGATCAAGGGCGCGCTGACCGCGTCCACCAAGGGCGGCGCCTACACGCCGTTCCAGCAGGGCTCGGGCCGCGTCCAGCTCGACCGCGCGATCAGGCAGACGGTGATCGCCGACCCGGTCTCGGTGAGCTTCGGCGTCCAGCAGTGGCCGCACGGCGACGACGCCCCGGACACCGAGCAGCTGACGTACCGCAACCTCGGCACCACCGACGTCACCCTGGACCTGAAGGTCACCGCCACCAACCCCAGGGGCCAGGCGGCCCCGGCGGGCTTCTTCACGCTCGGTGCGGCCCGGGTGACCGTCCCGGCGGGCGGCCGGGCCTCCGTGCCCATGACCGTCGACACCAGGCTGGGCGGCACCGTCGACGGCGCGTACTCGGCGTACGTGACCGCGACCGGCGGCGGGCAGAGCGTCCGCACGGCCGCCGCCGTACAGCGTGAGGTGGAGTCGTACGACGTCACCGTGCGGCACATCGGCCGGGACGGGCAGGGGACGGACGACTACAACACCGCGCTGCTCGGCTACTCCGGGCTGGGCGACGGCCGCGCCTACCAGGTGCCGGTCGCCGCGTCCGGCACCACCACCCTGCGGGTGCCCAAGGGCACGTACCTGCTGGACGCCTGGATCGCCAAGGACTTCGTCAACCTGGAGGGCGGCCTGGACTGGCTGGTCCAGCCGCGGTTGTCCGTCACCGGGAACACCTCGGTGACGATCGACGCCCGCCGGACCAAGTCCGCGACGATCACGGTCCCGGACGCCGCCGCCAAGCAGCGCTCGGCGACGGTCAGCTACTACCTGGACGGCGCGGGCATCGGCTTCGGCTTCGGCGCCAACTCCTTCGCCGACCTGCGGATGGCCCACCTGGGCGGCGAGATCACGAGCGGCCTCACCCAGACCTGGGGCGGCCAGTGGACGAAGGGCGCGTCCACCGAGTACGACGTGGCGACCACCGCCGGGGTCAAGAAGATCCAGGGTGACAAGGTCCGCCGGTTCAGCAGGAGCGAACTGGCCACCGTGAAGGCCCACCTGGGGGCCGCGGCCTCCGGCAAGACCGGTGCGCTGCTGCCGCTCGGCATCTTCCCCGCCGACTTCTACCTCGGCGAACCGGTCGAGCAGAAGCTGCCCGGCAGCCGCACGCTCTACCTGTCGACGGCCCAGAACATCCGGTGGACGTTCGACTTCGAGCAGTACGGCGGCCGGGACGCCCAGGGCAACCCGATACCGGAGGCGTACTACACGCTCGGCGACCCGCGGGTGTTCGCCGCGGGCAAGTCGTACACCCGGACCTTCAACAAGGCGGTCTTCGGCCCCACCCTGAACAGCGAGTACGGGCTGTACCGCGTGGGCAACGACATCTACGGCTCCCTGCCGCTGTACGCCGACAGCTCCAAGCACGCCGGCTCGTCGCTGTTCACCTCGGTGAACACGACCCTGTACCGCAACGGCGTCAAGGTCGGCTCCAACGACGACCCGCTCTTCGGCGAGAAGCGGTTCCGGGTCCCGGCCGGTGACGCCGAGTACCGGCTGACCACCTCGGTGCAGCGGAGCGTCAGGGTCGCGGCGGCGTCCACGCGGATCGACGCGAGCTGGACGTTCCGTTCCAAGAAGCCGGCCACCGAGAGGGCCAAGCTGCCGGCGTCCACCGTCCGGTTCAACGGCCCGGCCGGCCTGGACGGCCGCGTCCCGGCCGGCCGCACGGTCACCTTCCCGGTCACCGTCGAGGGCTCGGCCGCGGGCGCCAACCTCAAGTCGCTGGGCGTCTGGGTGTCCTACGACTACGGCCGTACCTGGAAGAAGACCACCGTCAAGAGCGGCAAGATCACCGTCAGGAACCCGGCCGCGGGCAAGGCGATCTCGTTCCACGCGAAGATCACCGACAAGAAGAACAACACGTCGGCGATCTCCGTCTACAACGCCTACTACGGCAAGTGACCACCTGCCGCACCACGTCCTGCCACCGCCGATGAGACGGTGAACGAAAGCCCGCCGGGGGAACGCCCCCGGCGGGCTCTCGTGCGTCGGACGGACCGTCGCGCGTCGGACGGCGGGATCGGACGGGGGTCAGATCGTGGCGGTGTCGATGACGAAGCGGTAGCGGACGTCGCTCGCCAGGACCCGCTCGTACGCCTCGTTGATCTGGTCCGCGCGGATCAGTTCGATCTCGGCGCCGAGGCCGTGCGCGGCGCAGAAGTCGAGCATCTCCTGGGTCTCGCGGATGCCGCCGATGTTCGACCCGGCGAGGGTCTTGCGGCCGTTGATCACCGAGAAGAGGTTGAGGGAGACGGGCTCCTCGGGGGCGCCCACGTTCACCAGCGCGCCGTCGGTCTTCAGCAGCGCGAGGTACGCGCCGAAGTCGAGCGAGGCCGACACCGTCGACACGATCAGGTCGAAGGTGCCCGCCAGCTCCTCGAAGGTCTTCGGGTCGCTGGTGGCGTAGTAGTGGGCGGCGCCCAGCCTCAGCCCGTCGTCCTTCTTGCGCAGCGACTGCGACAGGACCGTCACCTCCGCGCCGAGCGCGTGGGCGATCTTGACGGCCATGTGGCCGAGGCCGCCCAGCCCGAGCACGGCGACCTTCTTGCCGGGGCCGGCGTTCCAGTGCTTGAGCGGGGAGTACGTGGTGATGCCGGCGCACAGCAGCGGCGCGGCCTCATCGAGGCCGATGCCCTCGGGGATGCCGACGACGTAGTTCTCGTCGACGACGATCTTCTGCGAGTAGCCGCCGTAGGTCGGCTCCCCGTCCCCGCCGACGCCGTTGTACGTCATCACGGCGCCCTGGGTGCAGTACTGCTCCAGGCCGGCCTTGCAGTTGTCGCACTCCCGGCAGGAGTCGACCATGCAGCCGACGCCCACCCGGTCGCCGACGGCGAACCCGGTGACGCCGGACCCCACCTCGGCGACGATGCCGGCGATCTCGTGGCCGGGCACCATCGGGAAGATGGCCTCGCCCCAGCCCTCACGGGCCTGGTGGATGTCGGAGTGACAGATTCCGGCGTACTTGATGTCGATCAGGACATCGAACTCACCGACCTCCCGCCGCTCGATCGTGGTGCGCTCCAGCGGAGCCTTGGCGGCGGGGGCGGCGTACGCGCTGACAGTGGTCATGCCGGGGGGTCTCCTAGCGACGTGGTCAATGCCCGGCCGCCTTCTGACCGGGCACACCTCAAGGGTGCCGCCGGACCGCCTACCCACCCAGGCCACCCGTTTGCGTATGTCGGCTGTGCGTAGCACTGGCGGGGACAGGATCCTGTGCGTACGACCGTGAATACTGGACGTATGGACGAACAGCTGACGCCCGTGGAGGAGCGCGGTGCCGGTCTGGACCGGCGGGCCGAGCTCTGCGAGTTCCTGCGCAGCCGGCGGGCCCGGCTGAAGCCGGAGGACGTGGGGCTGCCGGACTACGGACGGCACCGCAGGGTCCCCGGGCTGCGCCGGGAGGAGCTGGCGCAGCTGGCCGGGGTGTCGGTGGCGTACTACACGCGGCTGGAGCAGGGCAACGGCCGGAACGTGTCGGCGGAGGTGCTGGACGCGATCGCGCGGGCGCTGCGGCTGACCGACGCCGAGCACGCCCACCTCACGCACCTGGCCAAGCCCAAGCAGCACAAGAAGAAGCCGGCGGCCCGCACCCAGCAGGTGCGTCCGGCGCTGGGGCAGCTGCTGGACGCGCTCGACGGCGTCCCGGCGTACGTCGTGGGCCGCCGCTCGGACATCCTGGCCTGGAACCGGATGGCCGCGGCCGTCTTCGGCGACTGGGGGACGCTGCCGGCGCAGGAGCGGAACTGGGCGCGGCTGGTCTTCCTGGAGCCGGACTACCGCGAGCTGTTCGTGGAGTGGGACCGGAAGGCGGCCGACGTCGTCGCGTTCCTGCGCATGGACGCCGGCTGCCACCCGGACGACCCGCGGCTGTCGGCCCTGGTCGGCGAGTTGTCGGTGAAGAGCCCGGAGTTCCGGCGGCTGTGGGCCACCCACGACGTCAAGGAGAAGAACCACGGGGTCAAGCGGCTGCACCATCCGCTGGTCGGCGCGCTGACCCTCTCCTTCGAGACGTTCCGCCTGGTCGACGACGCCGAGCAGTCCCTGATCACGTACCACGCGGAACCGGACTCCCCGTCCGCGGAGGCCCTCCGCCTGCTCGCCAGCTGGGGCCGGGACGCGACCCGCGCGGGTGCGGAGGGCCTGGCGGAGACCGGCGGCGCCTCGTAGTCCGGTCGGAACCGACCGGACCAGTACCGCGGAGCGGTCGGCAGACGGGCGGACAGCCAGGTCGCGGTCCGCGTCCATGCCGCCGCCGGCACCGCGTCCCGCCCACTGACGGGGAGTCGTGTCTGCCGCGTGCGTGGACGGATGCGCCGGACCGATGCCGCAGGGCAGGAGTGCCGGACCGCGTCGTCCACCAGGAGAAGTGGCGCCTCGCGCTCGGCCTGCTCGACACGCTCGCCGAGGGGCGGCTCAAGGGGCCGGTCGTGGTCGCCGATGCCGGCTGCGGCGTCAGCACTGCCTTCCGGCTCGGTCGCGAAGGCCGAGGGGCCGCTCGGTGCTGGGCCGGGCGGCCCTGTCGCCATGCGGTGGCTGGGACGAAGTGCCGGCCGGCGACCGCGCCGGAGCGCGAGCGGCACGGCGAGCCGCTCGGCCCGGCAGCGCGGGCAGGGGCGGCGCTCGACGCCGTCCGCGTCGCCCGGGGAGGTTTTCTGAGGGGCCGTCATGCCTGCCGGCGGTCGCGGCCGCTGCGGCGCAGCAGGCCGCCTCGGCCGTCAGGGCGTCGCTCACTGGAGGAGTACCGTCCGCCCGGCCTTTCCCGGCGGGCGCTGACACGCGCATACCGGCACGCGCCACGGTGGCCCGGCCGGCGACCGGGCCACCGTGGACCGATGGGATCAGGCGGGCTGCGGGGCGGGCGTCGCCGGAGCGGCCGCGACCTTGCGGGTCTCGCGCATCATCAGCAGGCCGTTGACCACCATCAGCGTCGCGGTCAGGCCGTGGACGCCGAGCGCGGTGGCCACGGAGCCGTGGTGGGCCAGCACGGTGGTCATGTCGCCGTAGGCGGCGAGGGCCTCCACCAGCAGCACCCAGCCCAGCGCCCGGCGGTGGCCCGTCACCAGCAGGATGCCCAGGACCAGGGCCAGGACGACGTCGCGGATCCCCTTGATGATCAGGAATCCGCCGCCGTCGCCGGACGGCCGGCTCGGCAGGCCGAAACCCGGCGCCGTCGTCTCCGGGTTCAGGACGAACTCCGTCCCGAACCAGAGGATGAAGAGGATGAGGGCGGCGGCCAGGACGGTGTTGATCTTCTTCAGCGCCATCGTTCGTCTCCTTGTGAGTCTTCGTGAGCCCGACCGGGCGTGGTGAGCCGCGCGGGGCCTGATCAGGCGCCGCGGCCGCGGCTGACGACCGGGCGGGTGAGCCGGTGGGCTCAGGCGAGGGCGGCGACCAGCAGGGTGAAGGCGGCGATGATGACGGCGACGCGGACGTAGTGGAGGCGCTCCCAGCGGTTCAGCTGCTGCTTCCAGTCGGCGGGCCGGTTGTCAGGGGTCCACGTCTTGTTCCGGCTGTTGATCGGGACGAGCAGCAGGAGCGACATGACCACGCTGAGGAGCAGCAGCGCGAAGGCGGTGACGACGAGGCCGGTGCCGTGGTGGTGCCGGCCGGCGACGGCCCAGACGCCGACGAGGACGAGCGAGGCGATGTACCAGACCGGCATCACGGCACCGAGCATCCGGCCCCCGTGGGCGTGGCCGAGCTGGCCGCTGTCCTCCGGGAGCGCGTTGAGGATCCGGTTCATGACGAAGGCGACGGAGAACTCCACCCCCACCATCACGCCGACGGCCACGGTGGTGACGACCTCGAGTGCGCTGAGCATGATGACCCTCCTGGAATCTAGTGTCGCTAGATGATGAGGCAACGCTAGTTCTACTGTCGCTCTTTTGTCTAGCGGTGCTAGGATCGAATCATGTCGGTACAGGAACGCAAACAGCGGGAGCGGGCGGAGCGCGAGCGCCTCATCGTGGCGACGGCCCGCGAACTCGCCGAGCAGCAGGGCTGGGACGCGGTCACCACCCGCCGGCTCGCCGAACGCATTGAGTACAGTCAGCCCGTCCTCTACAGCCACTTCCGCGGCAAGCGCGAGATCATCGGCGCCGTCGCCCTCCAGGGCGCGACCGAGCTGGCCGCGGCGATGCGGGCCGCGACCGCCGCCGCGGACGGCCCGCGCGAGCGGGTCGCCGCCCTCGCGCACGCCTACCTCGGCTTCGCCGAACGCAACCCGGCGGTCTACGACGCCATCTTCCAGCTCGACGGCGGTCTGGCGTACGCACAGGAGGACACCCCGGAACCCCTCAAGGACGCCTTCGCCGCACTGCTGGAAAGCCTGGACGAGGTCGCCGGGGACGGCGTCGCCCCGGGGCTGTTCACCGAGGTGTTCTGGGCGTCCCTGCACGGGGTGGCGACCCTGACCCGGTCCGGACGGCTGCCGCCGGAGTACACCGAGCCGAGGGTGGAGCTGCTGGTGGACCGGCTCGCCATGGTCTGACACGCCATCCCGGCGGGCACGCGGCCGGGGCCCTCGGGCCCCGCTGCTGCCTGCCTGCGGCATCGCTTCCGGTCACTCGCACCCACACGGCACGACCGCGGATCGCCGGGCCCCGTCACCCGGGACGGACACCCGTCCCGGAAGCCGCGCTCCATCAGCGTGGCCACTGATCGGGCGACGAGGCAGGTGTCCGCAAGGGACAGGGCTTCCGTGCCGTTGACAAGGGATTCGAAGCCTCAGCTCACCGGCACGGAATCCTCGTCGGTGTCCCGTTCTGCCGCACTCGACCCGCCTCACCCGCTGGTCGGGTGGGTCACTCCGCAGGCCCACCGGGACGCCGCCGCAGGCCAGGCCGGCCGAGGGCTTCTTCGAGGCCTGTACGCGCCGTCCGGCGGACGAGTCTCAGCAGAACCCGTTCAGGCCCCACCACTCGCCGTCGGCCCGCAGGCCGGGCGCCAGGGAACCGTCGGCCCGGCCCTGGTAGGTGACCAGCCAGCCCAGGTGGCCCGGGTAGCCGTCGATCACATAGCGGTCGTTGGTCACGGTGGCGAGGTCGGGCCGCCCGTCGCCGGAGAAGTCGCCGACCGAGACGAAGGCCGCCATGGCGTTCCAGCCGCCGGAGCCGATGAGCTCGCGGGTGCCCGGCCTGCCGGTGGAGGTGCCCGGGTAGAGCCACAGCCTGCCGGTGGCCGCCTCGCGCGCGTAGAGGTCGGAACGGCCGTCGCCGGTCACGTCACCCATGGCGACGAGCGCGTTCATGCCGTTCCAGCCGCCGGAGCCGATGAGCTTGCGGGTGCCCAGCTTGCCGGTGGAGGTGCCCGGGTAGAGCCACAGCCTGCCCGTGGCCTTCTCGACCGCGATCAGGTCGGACCGGCTGTCCCCGGTCAGGTCGCCGAAGGCGGTGATCAGGCGCATGGCGTTCCAGCCGCCCGAGCCGAGGAGCCGGCGGGCGCCGAGGGAGCCGGTGCCGGTGCCGGGGTAGAGCCACAGCTTGCCGGTGGCCCGCTCGCGCGCGAGGAGGTCCTCCCGGCCGTCACGGCTGAAGTCGCCGTGCCGGGTGAGGGCGTCCATGCTGTTCCAGCCGCCCGCGCCGATGAGCCGGCCGGTGCCGTCGCCCGGCGTGAACCAGAGCCGTCCGGCCTCGTCACGGGTGACCACGTCGGCCTTGCGGTCGCCGTTCAGGTCCCCGAAGCCCAGCGCCTTCGGGGAGGTCTCGGAGACCCAGCGCGGGTAGGCGGGCTGACCGCACTCGCGCCCGGTACGGACGAACTTGATCGAGCTGGTGGTCGCGACCGGGTACCCGCTGTACTCACCGGGAAGGCCGGGTTCCGCGACACCGTAGCCGCCCCACGGCACGTAGTCCTTGTCCTCGTAGACGCAGGCGATCGACGTCGTGCGGTTGACGTGGGAGCGGATCCTGTTGTCCCAGCTGCCCAGGTCCGCGACGCTCTTGTCGGTCTTCCACATCGTGCCGCCGGCGTTCTCGCCCGTCCAGCCGCAGAAGTAGCCCGCCGGGCAGTCGTACGAACTCGCGGCCACCGGCCCGGCGTTCACCGCGGCCAGCCCCGTGCCGGCGAGCGCGAGGCCGGCGAGCGTCGCCATGCCCCGGTAGAAACGATTCCGCATGAAGCGTGTCCCCCTCCTGTAGAAGCCAGGTGATCGTAGAGCAGCGCCGGGCTCTCCCACAGCGCGGGCTCCCCGCCCGCCTGGCTGCACCGGAAGGGCACCACCGGATACGGTGGCGCCCCGGCGCTCGGCCCTCCGCCCGGGCCACCCCGATCGGGCAGGAGACGCCCGTCCGCCGAGCCTGTGCCGCCATGTGACCCAGGGGCGGCAGGTGCTCCCCGTCATCCCCGGAGGTGGGCAAGAAGCTCGTCTCCAACGGGGTATGCGCGTTCCTGGGGCAGCAGTCGGGCGGCGGAGTCCAGGTCACCACCGCTGACGAGGGCGTGTATCTCGTGGGCGAGTGGGGTCACGTCCCGGATGGCGACCGTCCATTCGTCCGCGTAGCGTCGTACGGCCTCACCGGAGAGACCGAGTTGCAGGGACCGGTACGGCAGGGGCTGAAGATGCAGGTCTCGCTCGGGGTCCCACTGCACGCGAGCGGGCGCACGCTTCAACTGACGCTGCCAAGTGGCTCGGTCGGGGTGTACTCCGCGGGCGTAGCCTGACAGGCACGCGTGGCGCAGCGCCCACTCGAAGCCGTCACGACCGATCTCGACAGCCAGGACGGTCTCCTGCCCCGCCTTCGCGCCCCAGCCGCAGCGGTACATCATCCACAGGAACGAGGGCTTGATCCAGGTCATCCTGTCCCGCTGCCACGAGGAGGGGAAACGGCCCTCGCGGACGGCGGGCAGGCCGATCTCCGGGGAGTAGGCCTGGTAGACGGTGATCGTGGACTCGGCATAGGCCGCACGGATCCCGCGTTGCGGTTCTTCCATGGCGTACAGCCTGCGGTCGGCCGGATCAGGCGGCCACTGATTTTCGACCGCCGTTCACTGTGAAGGAGGGCGCGCAGCAGCACCGTGCGCGTGTCGGTGCCACGGCCGCCCTCTTCGGACACCCGGGCTCACACCGGCTACTTGTCCGTGGCCTCCGGCGCCGGAGCGATGCCCGTCGGGCAGGACGCGCCCCAGTTCGTTTCGAACGGGTCACTCAGCTTGACCCCCGTCCCGCCGATCCCGCAGTACCCCGCCGGGTCCTTGTCCAGGTACTGCTGGTGGTACCCCTCCGCCGGGTAGAACGGCCGGTCCTGGGCCGGGAGGATCTCCGTGGTGATCCGGCCGTAGCCGGAGGCGGTCAGGACCTTCTGGTACGCCGCGCGGGAGGCCTCCGCGGTGGCGGCCTGAGCCGCGCTGTGGGTGTAGACCGCCGAGCGGTACTGCGTCCCCACGTCGTTGCCCTGGCGGAAGCCCTGCGTCGGGTCGTGGGACTCCCAGAAGGTCTTCAGGAGGCGGTCGTAGGAGATCACCCGCGGGTCGTGCACCACGCGCACGACCTCCGTGTGGCCGGTCAGGCCCGAGCAGACCTCCTCGTACGTGGGGTGCTCGGTGTGGCCGCCCTGGTAGCCGACGAGGGTGGTCCACACCCCCGCCGGGAGCTGCCAGAACGTGCGCTCGGCGCCCCAGAAGCAGCCGAGACCGAAGTCGGCGGTCTCCAGGCCCTCGGGGTAGGGGCCGAGCAGCGGGTTGCCGAGGACGGTGTGGCGGTCGGGGACCGTGAAGGCGGGCTCCGGGCGGCCCTTGAGCGCCTGCTCGGGGGTGGGCAGGGTGGGCGTACGGCCGAACAGCATGGCGGGGCTCCTTCTTCCCGGGCTTACAAGGGGGCTTTCCCGGTCGTCACGGGGCGGCATCAGGTGAACGTCCGGGCACCGCCCCGCATTCCGGCCGGGACCTCAGCGCGGCAGCGTCGCCGGGCTGCCGCCGTTCGCCTCGTAGCCCGCCACCGCCAGCGCCCGGTAGACCGCGAACTCCGCGGCCGGATCCGGCGACAGCGTCCAGGGCAGGGCGCCCACATGGCCGTCGATGTGTATCAGCTGGCTCATGGCCTCCGCCCAGCGCTCGGAGCGGACCAGGAAGAAGACCAGCAGATGCCGCACGTGCGCCAGCATCGGGTCGTCGGCGCGGGCCGAGTGGACCGCGTGGAGGGCGCCGTGGATCGCCTTGGTCACGACCTCGCTCTGGTAGAAGCCGGCGACCAGGTTGACCTCGGGGAGGTGCTCGAACACCGCGAACAGCGGCATCGCCGCCAGCAGCGAGCCCTGCGGCGCGCGGGCCGCCGCGGCCTCCGCGAACTGGGTCGCCAGCTCCCGCGAGCCGTGCCACTTCTCGCACCAGTAGTGCAGCGCGGCCAGGTGCGCGCCCATGTGGTTCGGCGCGCGGTCCAGGATCCTCAGCCACAGCTGCTCGAACTCCGCGCGCGGGTAGACCAGCCCGCGGGCCACCGACAGCTCGACGATGTACGGGACCGGGTCACCGGGGGCGAGCAGCGCCGCCTCGCCGCAGGCCGCCTTCGCCTCCTCCATGATGATCCGGAACTCGTCCGTGCCGGGCGTCGCCGTCCGCCACGCCTGCTGCACCAGGAACTCGGCGTGCACCGCCGCGCCGCCCGCGTCCTTGGGCGCCTCCGTCCGCCACACCCGCAGCCACTGGCCGCCCGGCGTCTCGCTGACGCCGCCCGGCCGCTGCTGCAGCTCCAGCGCCGCGGCGCCGGCGAAGGCCTGCACGCGCTGCCAGCGCAGCTCGCCCTGCGCCTCCGTGCCCGCGAGGAGCTGCGCGGCGGCCCGGTAGTCCTGCGTGCGCTGCACCAGGTCCAGCACGTCCAGCAGGTCCTGGTCGGGGCCGGGCATGCGGATGTCCAGCCCCTCCTGCCGCACGAAGCCGTAGTGCGCGGGGTCGGCGGCGTCCGGGTGGCCCGGCGTGACCAGCTCTATCCCCCGGCGCCTGCGCATCACGAACGGGCCCAGCACGAAGCCGATCATGAGCAGGCCCATCAGGACCCAGAGAATTTCCATGCCTCAAGCGAACCAGACGCCGCCGACGATTGGCCAACCCCCTCCGCCGGGCCTGTGGAAAACCGCGGCGGCCACGGCGCACGGGACGGACGGCCGGAAGCCCCGCCGGTCCTGGGAACGGCACGCCGAACGACCTGCCCGTCCTGGGAACGACCTGCCGGTCCCGGACACGACCCGCCGGTCCTCGGAACGCCGCGCCGGTCCTGGGAACGGCACGCCGAACGACCTGCCCGTCCTGGGAACGACCTGCCGGTCCCGGACACGACCCGCCGGTCCTCGGAACGCCGCGCCGGTCCTGGGAACGCCCCGCCGTACCCCGCCCGGGCCCTGCGGCACCCCCGGTGGAGCGCCTACGCTCGGTTCCCATGAGCGACAGGCACATCAGTCAGCACTTCGAGACGCTCGCCATCCACGCGGGCAACACGGCCGACCCCCTCACCGGAGCGGTCGTCCCGCCGATCTACCAGGTGTCCACCTACAAGCAGGACGGGGTGGGCGGCCTGCGCGGCGGCTACGAGTACAGCCGCAGCGCCAACCCGACCAGGACGGCCCTGGAGGAGAACCTCGCCGCCCTGGAGGGCGGCCGCCGCGGGCTCGCGTTCGCGTCCGGACTGGCGGCCGAGGACTGCCTGTTGCGTACGCTGCTCCGTCCCGGCGACCACGTGGTCATCCCCAACGACGCCTACGGCGGCACGTTCCGCCTGTTCGCGAAGGTCGTCGCCCGCTGGGGGGTGGAATGGTCGGTCGCCGACTCCGGCGACCCCGCGGCCGTACGGGCCGCCCTCACCCCGAAGACGAGGGCCGTGTGGGTGGAGACCCCCTCCAACCCGCTGCTCGGCATCACCGACATCGCCGCCGTCGCCCAGGTCGCCCGGGACGCCGGCGCCCGGCTCGTGGTCGACAACACCTTCGCCACGCCCTACCTCCAGCAGCCGCTGGCGCTCGGCGCGGACGTCGTGGTGCACTCCCTCACCAAGTACATGGGCGGCCACTCCGACGTCGTCGGCGGCGCGCTGGTCACCGCCGACGAGGGTCTGGGCGAGGAGCTGGCCTTCCACCAGAACGCGATGGGCGCGGTCGCCGGGCCCTTCGACTCCTGGCTGGTGCTGCGCGGTACCAAGACCCTCTCCGTGCGCATGGACCGGCACAGCGAGAACGCCGCGAAGGTCGCCGACATGCTCACCCGGCACGCGCGCGTGACGCGCGTGCTGTACCCGGGGCTGCCGGACCACCCCGGTCACGAGATCGCCGCCAAGCAGATGCGGGCGTTCGGCGGCATGATCTCCTTCCGGGTCGAGGGCGGCGAGGAGGCGGCCGTCGAGGTCTGCAACCGCACCGAGGTGTTCACCCTGGGTGAGTCGCTGGGCGGGGTCGAGTCGCTGATCGAGCACCCGGGCCGGATGACGCACGCCTCGGTGGCCGGCTCGGCCCTGGAGGTCCCCGGCGACCTGGTGCGCCTGTCCGTGGGCATCGAGAACGTCGACGACCTGCTGGAGGACCTGCAGCAGGCGCTGGGCTAGAGACACCCGGGTCCTCCCCGGCCGTTCCCGTCCGCCCGGCGACGCCGACTGCCGGAGCGCACCCGGCCCGCGGCTACCAGCCGGTGAGCGGTGGGGTCCTCCGCGCCGGCGGCACCGCCCACGGGCGCGCGGTGAGCGCCCAGACGGTGAACGCCACCGTCGCCGCGGCCGGCAGCAGCCAGGCCACGCGCAGGACGAGCGCCCGGCGCCGCAGCAGGCGCTCGCCGCGGCGGACCGCGTCGGCGCACAGGTCCGGCGGCACCCGCGGCGGCGTCCGCTCCATGATCCGCCGTGCGGCGGCCTCCCGTCCGGGCCGGCTCACCGGGGCCTCCTGGTCATGGCGCCCGCCGCCTCGGCGCCCGCCGCCTCGGGCGCGCGCGGCCGGGGCGGGTGCAGCAGGGTCGCCGTGGCCCGGTCGCAGAGGGTGCGGACGCGGTCCGCGGGCAGGCCGAGCAGGGCTGCCGTCTGCTCCTCGGCGACCCCCTCGTACAGCCGCAGGGCCAGGACCAGGCGCTCCCTCGGGGTGAGGTGCGCCAGGGTGCTGCCCGGGGCCGGCCCGGCCCGGCCCCGGGCGCCGTACCGGTGCCGGGCGCGGTGCGCGAAGCGCAGGGCGAGGTACGCGCGCGTGCGGTCGTACGGGTCCTCACCGCGCAGCCGTCCCCAGGCGGCGTAGGTGTGGGCCAGTGCCCGGGTCAGCAGCCGCCGCGCGCGCGGGTTGGCGTCCGGGGCCTCGGCGGTCAGCAGGGTGGCGGTGTGCAGCAGCCGCCCGGCCGCCCCGGCGACGAACGCCTCGAACTCCCGGCCCCGGCGGGCACCTCGGGACGCTTGCCGTGCTCGCACCGCGCCTCCCGCCTGAGGCCGACCTGAGGAGAGGGCTCGCGGCGCACCGGCGCGTCCCGGTACGGGCTGCGCACCGGCGTACGACCGCGAACCCGGTCTCATCTGAGGGCAGGTGCGCGCTTTCGGTCAAGAGCCGCGCACGACGTGGCTGCCCGGGCCCGGCCAGGCCCGTGCCCCCGGTCCCGCGCGGGTGCCCGGCGGCGGTCAGGAAGCCGGCGACGCCTCCGCCCCCGGCACGCCCTGGGGCGACATCCGGGCCGAGAGGGCGTGATTCAAGCGGGTGAGGAGCGTGTGGAACGCCTCGCGCTCCTCCGGCGCCCAGTCGTGGGTCAGTTCAGCCATCAACTGACGCCGCGAGGAGCGCACTTCCTCCAGCCGCGCCGACCCGCGCGGGGACAGCTGGAGGACCACCGCCCGCCCGTCCTCGGGGTGCGAGGTCCGCTTGACCAGGCCCGTGTCGACCAGCGGAGCCACCTGCCGGGTGACCGTCGACGAGTCGATGCCCATGCTCGCGGCGAGCGCCTTGACGCCCATCGGCCCCTCCTTGTCGAGCCGGTTGAGCAGCAGGTACGCGGCGCGGTCCATGGAGTTGCGCACCTGCCCGACCCCGCCGAGCCGGGTCTGTTCGGCACGTCGGGCGAACACCGCCATCTCGTGCTGCAACGCGTCGAGAAGGCCGGTGTCACCGACGGTCGTCATGTCCATCGACATGTCAGGTGTTGTGGGCATGGCCGGAGGCTCACTTCATGCTGGGTGCTGGGTTGGGGGACAGGGTACGCGGCCGGGACGCGGGTCGTACCGGCGCTGCGGAAACCGGTCCCGGACGTTGGTCACAACCGCTGTCGCGGCGTGTGAACTGCGAGACTCGACTCATGAACTACCGCAAGGCCGACCCCTTGCCCCCGGTCACCCTCGACGACGTGCGCGGCGCGCAGAAGATGCTCAGCGGCGTCGCACGTGTCACCGCGATGGAGGGCAGCAGATACCTCACCCAGCTGGTGGGTGCCCCGGTCCACCTCAAGTGCGAGAACCTCCAGCGGACCGGCTCCTTCAAGCTGCGCGGCGCCTACGTCCGGATCGCCGGCCTGCTGCCCGAGGAGCGCGCGGCCGGCGTGGTCGCCGCGAGCGCCGGCAACCACGCGCAGGGCGTCGCCCTGGCCTCCTCGCTGCTCGGCGTCCGCTCCACGGTGTTCATGCCGAACGGCGCCCCGCTGCCGAAGATCAGTGCCACCCGTGACTACGGCGCGGAGGTGCGCCTGCACGGGCAGGTGGTCGACGAGACCCTGGCCGCCGCGCAGGAGTACGCGGCCGAGACCGGCGCCGTCTTCATTCACCCCTTCGACCACCCGGACGTCATCGCCGGTCAGGGCACCGTCGGCCTGGAGATCCTGGAGCAGTGCCCGGAGGTGCGCACGATCGTCGTCGGCATCGGCGGCGGCGGTCTCGCGGCCGGTATAGCGGTCGCGGTCAAGGCGCTGCGGCCCGACGTGCGGATCATCGGCGTGCAGGCGGCGGGCTCGGCGGCGTACCCGCCCTCGCTGGCGGCGGGGCGCCCGGTGTCGATCGGGAACCCGGCGACGATGGCCGACGGCATCAGGGTCGGGCGGCCCGGCGACGTGCCGTTCGCGATCGTCGGAAATCTGGTGGACGAGGTGCGCACGGTCAGCGAGGATGAGCTGTCCGCCGCGCTGCTGCTCTGCCTGGAGCGGGCCAAGCTGGTCGTGGAACCCGCCGGGGCGAGTCCGGTGGCGGCGCTGCTGAGCGGTCCGGACGCCTTCGAGGGTCCGGTCGTGGCGGTGCTGTCCGGCGGCAACGTGGATCCGGTGCTGATGCAGCGGGTGTTGCGGCACGGTATGGCGGCCCAGGGCCGCTACCTGGCCGTACGGCTGCGGCTGACGGACCGGCCGGGTGCGCTGGCGACGCTGCTGGGGGTGTTGTCGGCGGTCGACGCCAACGTCCTGGACGTGAGCCATGTGCGGACCGACCCCCGGCTCGGACTCGCGGAGGCGGAGGTCGAGCTGCACCTGGAGACGAAGGGCCCGGCGCACTGCGTCGAGGTCGGCGAGGCCCTGCGCACCGCGGGCTACACCGTCATCGACTGAGCCGCCGGGCGGCGGACGACCCGCGAAGGCCCGTGCCGGGCCGGAGCCGGGTCAAGATCGCTGACTCTTCGTCACCCGTTCGGGAAAGACCGTTGAGGGACGCGATACATCGCGATATGGTGGCTCGCGTGGCAGCACCATCGGGTGGTCCGCACTGCTCGGACCACCCCGCTCTTCCCCAGTTCGTGAACTGTCCCCGACGACGTGGAGACTCATATGCCAGGCGCCATCTATGCCGAAGGCCTGGTCAAGACCTTCGGTGACGTCAGGGCACTGGACGGCGTCGACCTCGATGTCCCCGAGGGCACGGTCCTCGGCCTGCTCGGGCCCAACGGCGCGGGCAAGACGACGACGGTGCGCTGTCTGACGACCCTGTTACGCCCCGACAGCGGCCGTGCCGTCGTCGCGGGCATCGACGTGCTCGACCGACCCGACGACGTACGGCGCTCCATCGGCCTGTCCGGCCAGTTCGCCGCCGTCGACGAATACCTCACCGGCCGGGAGAACCTCCAGATGGTCGGCCGCCTCTACCAGATGGGCGCGAAGGCGGCGAAGGCCCGCGCGGGCGAGCTGCTGGAGCAGTTCCGCCTCGCGGACGCCGCCGACCGGCCCGCCAAGACCTATTCGGGAGGCATGCGCCGCCGGCTCGACCTGGCCGCCGCGCTGGTGGTCTCGCCGCCCGTGATGTTCATGGACGAGCCGACGACCGGCCTCGACCCGCGCAACCGCCAGCAACTGTGGGAGGTCATCAAGCAGCTCGTCTCCGGCGGTACGACGCTGCTGCTGACCACGCAGTACCTGGAGGAGGCCGACCACCTCGCGCACGACATCGCGGTGGTCGACCAGGGCCGCGTGATCGCCCGGGGCACCTCCGACCAGCTCAAGGCCCGCACCGGCGGCGAGCGCGTCGAGGTCGTGGTGCACGAGCGCGAGGACATGGCGTCCGCCGCCGAGGTGCTGGCCGGCTTCGGCAAGGGCGACACCACCGTCGAGGAGCACACCCGCAAGCTGACCGTCCCCGTCACCGGCGGTGCCAAGCTCCTGGCCGAGGTGATCCGCGAGCTGGACACCAGGGGCATAGAGATCGACGACATCGGCCTGCGCCGCCCGACCCTCGACGACGTGTTCCTGTCCCTGACGGGGCACGCGGCCGCAGTCGAGGCCGGGGACGGGGACGGCCACGGCGGCACGCCCGCCGACGCCAGGGGCCGCAAGCGCAAGAAGGAGTCCGCCACGTGAGTGCCGCCACCGACGCCGCCCCCCGGGCCGCCCGCCCGCATCCGCCGGGCCAGTCCGTCCGGGACTCCCTGGTGGTCGCCCGGCGCAACCTGGTCCGGATGTCCTGGGTCCAGAATCCCGTTCGCTCGCTCGGACTTCGTGTCAACTCGCTGGGCGCTCCCGGTCGGCGCCCGAGTGCCGGGAAGGGGTGCCCCGCATGAGCATGGTCGCCGATTCGCTGGTCGTCGCCCGCAGGAACCTGATCCGGATGACCAGGATTCCTGAGATGATCCTTTTCGGGGTCATCCAGCCCGTGATGTTCGTCGTCCTCTTCACGTACGTCTTCGGCGGCTCGATGAGCGTCGGAGGGTCCACCGACCCGGACGTCTACAAGGACTTCCTGATGGCCGGCATCTTCGCGCAGACCGTCACCTTCGCCACCGCCGGATCGGCCGCCGGTATCGCGGACGACATGCAGAAGGGCCTCGTCGACCGGTTCCGGTCGTTGCCCATGGCTCGCGGTGCCGTACTGACCGGCCGTACCGTCGCGGACCTGGTGCAGACGTGCATCACTGTGCTCGTCCTCGCGATCGTGGCGTTGATCGTGGGCTGGCGCACGGGCTCGGCCGAGCCGACCAACGCCGGGAAGATCCTGGGCGCCTTCGGCCTGCTGCTGCTCCTGGGCTACGCCTTCACCTGGATCGGTGCGCTGATCGGACTGTCCGTCCGGACCCCGGAGGCGGCGACCTCGGGCGGGATCATCTGGCTGTTCCCGGTCACGTTCATCTCGAACGCCTTCGTGGACTCCAGCCAGATGACTCCCTGGCTGCGGCACATCGCCGAGTGGAACCCGTTCAGCGCGACGGTGCAGGCGGCGCGCGAGCTGTTCGGGAACCCCGGCGTCGTGCAGTCCGACGCCTGGCCGATGCAGCACCCCGCCTGGGCCTCGCTGATCTGGTCGGTCCTGATCATCGCGGTCTTCCGGACCCTGGCAGTGCGGAAGTACCGGGCGGCGGACGGCTGATCAGTTCCGTTCTGCATCAAGGACGAGGAAGCCCTTTCCCGAGAAGGGAGGGCTTCCTTCGCCGGGTTCCGCCCTTGAGGCGTTCTGCCAGGGGGAATACGGCCGGGCAGTCACCTCGGGGGCGGAAGACCAAGAGGTCGAGATCCAGTACAGAGCCATGACCCTGCACAGGCGGCGACCAGCAGGCCCTGGAAGATCCACTGACGCCAGCCGAGCGGGCGTCGGTGCCGGCCTCCGCGTCGCCGCGGAGGCCGGCCGCGAGCGCGGCCGTGAGGGCGAGCACAAGGCGGGACGCAGGCCGGCGCCCTGCCGGCCGCGCCGGGCTGACCTGAGCATGACGAGGCCCCCTGCGTCGTGCGGACGCCGGGGGCCCGGCCGGGAACGGGGCGCGCGGGGTCAGCCGCTGTACGGCTCGGCCTTCAGGATCTTCACCGAGGCCTTCTTGCCGTTCGGCAGCTCGTACTCCGCGTCCTCGCCGACCTTGTGCCCGATCACGCCGGCCCCCAGGGGGGACTGCGGCGAGTAGGTCTCGATGTCGGCGCTCGCGTACTCGCGCGAGGCGAGCAGGAACGTCAGCGTGTCGTCCTCGTCACCGTCGAAGGCGATCGTCACGACCATGCCGGGTGCCACGGCACCGTCCGTCGAGGTCGGCGCCTCGCCGACCTTGGCGTTCTCCAGCAGCTGGGTCAGCTGGCGCACACGAAGCTCCTGCTTGCCCTGCTCCTCCTTGGCCGCGTGGTACCCGCCGTTCTCGCGCAGGTCGCCCTCCTCGCGCGCAGCCGCGATCTTGGCGGCGATCTCCGTGCGCGCAGGACCAGTAAGGTACTCAAGCTCGTCCTTGAGCTTGTTGTACGCCTCCTGGGTCAGCCAGGTGACGTTCTCGCTGGTCTGGGTCACAGGTGCTCCTCGTCGGTACTGGGAATACAAAGCATCGCCCTACCCAGAAGAATGGTCCTCCATGAGTGGGCGAAACCACGAGCCTAACAATTCAGTGGCGAAAAGGGGAGGACATTAGTGCCCAAATCACGTCAATGCAGGTCAGTGCCTACGTCTGACGGGTGAGATCAGTCGGCGTGGCAGCCCAGCAGCTCCGCCGTGGAGCCCGGCGCCGTGGTGCGCAGCGTGACGACCTCGGTGACCCGGGTGGCGTCTCCGCCGAAGCGGTAGTCCGCCCGGCCGACCTCGGCGCCGTCGGCCGCCTGCGAGCGGATCGTGCAGTAGCCGGAGGTGCCCGCGTCCTTCTCCACCGCCAGTGTGACCCGCACCGCGTCGTCGGAGAGCTCGAAACTGATCACTTCGGCGCTGATCTTGTTCTGGGCGATGTAGTGATAGGCGAAGAAGCCGATCACGGCGAGGAACAGCACGCCGAGGACCGTGCCGAGGGTCCTGAGGGTGCGGTCGGCGCGCTCGTCCGAGGAGCGGCCGTAACGGCCCTCGGGGAGTCGCGTGCTCACCGTGCTCATGATCGTCCTCTCGGCCGGGGCGGGACGGGGGTCCCGTAGGGGCTTCCGGGCCGTGCCCGGAATTAATCGCCCCCCGATTCGGTCACTATAGAAGCCGCCGTTCGCACCCGGTCACACCGGGCGCCGACCAAACGAGGATTGAGTCTTGACTGACCAGCTGCGACTGATGGCCGTCCACGCGCACCCCGACGACGAGTCGAGCAAGGGCGCGGCCACCATGGCGAAGTACGTGTCCGAGGGGGTGGACGTGCTGGTCGTGACCTGCACGGGCGGGGAGCGCGGCTCCATCCTCAACCCCAAGCTCCAGGGCGACTCGTACATCGAGGAGCACATTCACGAGGTGCGCAGGCGTGAGATGGACGAGGCGCGCGAGATCCTCGGCGTCGAGCAGGAGTGGCTCGGCTTCGTCGACTCCGGCCTGCCCGAGGGCGACCCGCTGCCGCCGCTGCCGGAGGGCTGCTTCGCCCTGGAGGACGTGGACAAGGCGGCCGGCGAGCTGGTGCGCAAGATCCGTTCCTTCCGCCCCCAGGTGATCACCACCTACGACGAGAACGGCGGCTACCCGCACCCCGACCACATCATGACCCACAAGATCACGATGGTGGCGTTCGAGGGGGCGGCGGACACCGAGAAGTACCCGGAGGCGGAGTACGGCCCGGCGTACCAGCCGCTGAAGGTGTACTACAACCAGGGCTTCAACCGGCCGCGCACCGAGGCACTGCACCAGGCGATGCTCGACCGCGGTCTGGAGTCGCCCTACGGGGAGTGGCTCAAGCGCTGGGACGACTCCGGCCACAAGGACCGCACGCTCACCACGCACGTCCCGTGCGCCGACTTCTTCGAGATCCGCGACAAGGCGCTGATCGCGCACGCCACGCAGATCGACCCCGACGGGGGCTGGTTCCGGGTGCCGATGGAGTTGCAGAAGGAGGTCTGGCCCACGGAGGAGTACGAGCTCGCGAAGTCCCTCGTGGACACCTCCCTCCCCGAGGACGACCTCTTCGCGGGCATCCGGGACAATGCCTGACATGAGCGCAAGCGCGAGCCTGGCAATGACCCACCTCGTCACCCTCGCCAAGGAGGTCGATGAGGACAAGGTGACCCCCGGCGTCCTCGGCTTCATCGTCTTCGCGGTGATGGCCCTGGCCGTCTGGGGCCTGATGAAGTCGATGAACCGGCACATGGGCCGGGTCGACTTCAGGGAGGCCCCGGACCCGGCGGCCCCCGCGAGCGACCCGGGCAGGCCGGCCCGCGGCTGAACGAGCCGTCCCCGGCGGAGCCAGCCACCCGGCTGCCCCGCCGGGACGGGTCCTCGCCTGTCGCGCCCGGGGCGGCTCCCTGGCCCATGCCGTCCGGAGTGACTCCGCGGCCTGTCCCGACCGCGGCTTCTCGCCGGGCCTGGCCGGGGCGGCCGGTCGGCTCGCCTCCGCCCCGGGGGGGGGCGGCCTGTCGGCCGGCTCCTGCCGGGGCGGCTCCCTGGCCCATGCCGTCCGGAGTGACTCCGCGGCCTGTCCCGACCGCGGCTTCTCGCCGGGCCTGGCCGGGGCGGCACCCGGGCCCGCTCCCGCCGAGGGTGGTCCCACGACGCTGTGCGCGGTCGGCGGCCTCCCGGGCGGCTTCTGCGGGCGGCACCTCGGCGCGCCTCTGCTCGGGGTGGTCCCGTGAGGCGTCTTTGTCCGAGGGATGCTTGGCGCGCCTCTGCTCGGGGTGGTCCCGTGAGGCGTCTTTGTCCGAGGGATGCTTGGCGCGCCTCTGCTCGGGGTGGTCCCGTGAGGTGTCTCTGTCCGAGGGATGCTTGGCGCGCCTCTGCTCGGGGTGGTCCCGCGCCCCGCGCCCGCCCGAGGGACGCTCGGCCCGCCTCTGCCCCCGGAGCGGTCCTTTGCGGCCCCGGTACCGGCGCCCGGAGCGGTCCTTTGCGGCCCCGGCCCCGGCGGCCCTCGGGGCGGCCCCTTGCCGCCCCGGCCCTTGCGCCCCCGGGGCGGTGCCTGCGCGGTCCCCCGCCGGGGCGGTGCCTGCGCGGCCCGGGGCGGTCCCCGCCCCGGCCCGGGGTGGTCCCCGCCGACCCCGTCCAGCCGGTCGCCCCCGGACGGTCCCCCGGGGCCAGGGTGTCGGTGGGATCGGTACGCCCATGATCTCCCGGGCGCGGCGGCTGGGGACCATGCCCAGGCGCCAGGCCTGCCAGCCGGCCTCCAGTTCCACGCCGCGTTCCAGCAGCAGCTGGGAGGCCTCCAGGTAGTCGTCCAGCTTCTCGTCGCGGGCCGGACGGCCGGCGCGGGACAGCTGCGCCGGCTCTCCTGGGCCACCGCCGTGCCGACCTCGACGCCGCCCGGAGCGGCGTACGGCAGCAGCGTGCCGCGCAGGAAGCGGGCCCAGTCCTCGCCGCGCCGGTCGCCGTACGAGGCGAACAGGCCGGCCGCCTCGTCGCACGGCGCCAGCGCCGCCGCCGCACGGGCGTTGCCCGCGTCGACCACCGCGATGGCGAGAGGGCGGCGATCACGCGGTCCGGCCGGTCGTCCCGGCGGCCCGCCTCCCCGTCGGGCAGGATGGGGGTATGCCGAACCGACTGGCTCACGAGACGTCCCCGTACCTGCTCCAGCACGCCGACAACCCCGTCGACTGGTGGCCCTGGTCGCGGGAGGCGTTCGAGGAGGCGCGCGGGAGTGACAAACCGGTCCTGCTCAGCGTCGGCTACAGCAGCTGCCACTGGTGCCACGTCATGGCGCACGAGTCGTTCGAGGACCAGGCCACCGCCGACTACCTCAACGAGCACTTCGTCAACGTGAAGGTCGACCGCGAGGAGCGCCCCGACGTGGACGCCGTCTACATGGAGGCGGTGCAGGCGGCGACCGGGCAGGGCGGCTGGCCCATGACGGTGTTCCTCACGCCGGGGGCCGAGCCCTTCTACTTCGGCACCTACTTCCCGCCCGCCCCGCGGCACGGGATGCCGTCCTTCCGGCAGGTCCTGGAGGGCGTCAGCCACGCCTGGCGGGCCCGCCGCGCGGAGGTCACCGACGTGGCCGGGAAGATCGCGCGGGACCTGGCGGAGCGGGAGATCGGCTTCGGCGGCAGCGAGGCGCCCGGCGAGCAGCAGACGGCGCAGGCGCTGCTCGGGCTGACCCGGGAGTACGACCCGCAGCGCGGCGGGTTCGGCGGGGCGCCGAAGTTCCCGCCGTCCATGGTCATCGAGTTCCTGCTGCGCCACCACGCCCGCACCGGCGCCGAGGGCGCGCTCCAGATGGCCCGCGACACCTGCGAGCGGATGGCCCGGGGCGGCATCTACGACCAGCTCGGCGGCGGCTTCGCGCGGTACTCCGTCGACCGTGACTGGGTGGTGCCGCACTTCGAGAAGATGCTGTACGACAACGCCCTGCTCTGCCGGGTGTACGCCCACCTGTGGCGGGCCACCGGCTCGGAGCTGGCCCGGCGGGTCGCGCTGGAGACCGCCGACTTCATGGTCGCCGAACTCCGCACCGAACAGGGCGGTTTCGCCTCCGCGCTGGACGCCGACAGCGACGACGGGACGGGCCGGCACGTCGAGGGGGCGTACTACGTGTGGACCCCCGCGCAGCTCCGCGACGTCCTCGGCGACGACGACGCCGAACTCGCCGCCCGGCACTTCGGCGTGACCGAGGAGGGCACCTTCGAGGAGGGCGCCTCCGTGCTCCAGCTCCCGCTGAGCGAGCACATGGCCGACGCGGAGCGGGTCGAGTCGGTCAGGCGGCGGCTGCGCGCGGCGCGCGCCGAGCGGCCCGCGCCCGGCCGGGACGACAAGGTCGTCGCCGCCTGGAACGGCCTGGCGATCGCCGCGCTGGCCGAGACCGGCGCCTACTTCGACCGCCCCGATCTGGTGGAGGCCGCCGTCGCCGCCGCCGACCTGCTCGTCCGCGTCCACCTCGACGACCACGCCCGGCTCGCCCGGACCAGCAGGGACGGCCGGGTCGGCGGCAACGCGGGCGTCCTGGAGGACTACGCCGACGTGGCCGAGGGCTTCCTCGCGCTGGCGTCCGTGACCGGCGAGGGCGTCTGGCTGGAGTTCGCCGGGCTGCTGCTGGACCACGTCCTGGTCCGGTTCACGGACGAGCGGACGGGCGCGCTGTTCGACACCGCCGCCGACGCCGAGCAGCTGATCCGCCGCCCGCAGGACCCGACCGACAACGCCGCCCCGTCCGGCTGGACCGCCGCCGCGGGCGCCCTGCTCGGCTATGCCGCCCAGACCGGTGCCGAGCCCCACCGCACCGCCGCCGAACGGGCGCTGGGCGTGGTGAAGACGCTCGGGCCGCGGGTGCCGCGGTTCATCGGCTGGGGTCTGGCGGTCGCCGAGGCCCGGCTGGACGGGCCGCGCGAGGTCGCGGTGGTGGGGCCCGCGCTCGACGACGCGGCGGCGAGGTCCCTGCACCGCACGGCGCTGCTGGGCACCGCGCCGGGCGCGGTGGTCGCGTACGGCGTCCCGGGCAGCGACGAGTTCCCGCTGCTCGCCGACCGTCCGCTGAGCGGCGGTGAACCGACGGCGTACGTCTGCCGCAACTTCACCTGCGACGCCCCGACGACCGATCCGGAGCGGCTGCGCGCGGCGCTGAACACCTGATCACAAGTCGAACGTCGGTGCGCAATTACGCATGTGTTCGGACACGTCCCCCCACATCCTGCTAGACCCCGGACCGTCGCGAAACAAACTATTTATCGGAACAGCTACCGCGCTTCACCGTTCCCCCCTACTCTCTCCACAGTGCCGAGGCGGGCGTGCAACTCCGCCGCGGCTGGGGGGATTTCAAAGATCTGGGGGGATCTTTTGCTGACGTCTGTCTTCATAGCCGTCGTCTCGTTCGCTCTGTTCTGGATGGCGGCTTTCACTCTGTGGTGGCAGATGCACGCGTGGCGCACGCCCGAGGTGCTGGCCTCCACCCGCTTCAGCCGGCCGGACGGCGCGGAGCACCTGTCGTTCTCGCTGCTGCTGCCGGCGCGGCACGAGCAGGCCGTGCTGGACCACACCATCCAGCGGCTGCTGGAGTCCACGCACACCGACTTCGAGATCGTCGTCATCGTCGGGCACGACGACCCGGAGACCACCGAGGTGGCCCGGCGGGCGGAGGCCCGGGACCCGCGCGTGCGGGTCGTGGTCGACACCCACGAGAAGAAGAACAAGCCGAAGGCCATGAACACGGCGCTGCCGCACTGCCGCGGCGACGTCGTCGGGGTCTTCGACGCCGAGGACCAGGTGCACCCGGAACTGCTCGCGCACGTCGACCACGCCTTCCGCGCCACCGGCGCGGACGTCGTCCAGGGCGGCGTGCAGCTGATCAACTTCCACTCCAGCTGGTACAGCCTGCGCAACTGCCTGGAGTACTTCTTCTGGTTCCGCTCCCGGCTGCACCTGCACGCGCAGAAGGGGTTCATCCCGCTCGGCGGCAACACCGTCTTCGTCCGCACCGGGGTGCTGCGCGAGGCCGGCGGCTGGGACCCGGACTGCCTCGCCGAGGACTGCGACCTGGGCGTGCGCCTGTCCAGCGTCGGCAAGAAGGTCGTCGTCGCCTACGACTCCGACATGGTCACCCGCGAGGAGACCCCGGGCACCCTGATGTCCCTGCTCAAGCAGCGCACCCGCTGGAACCAGGGCTTCCTCCAGGTCTACCGCAAGCGGGACTGGAAGCAGCTGCCCGGCTTCCGCCAGCGGCTGCTCGCCCGCTACACCCTGATGACGCCCTACCTCCAGGCGGTCTCCGGCGTCGTCATCCCGCTCAACGTGGCCATCGCGCTCTTCCTCGACGTACCGGTCGGCGTCGCCTTCATCACCTTCCTGCCGGCCGTGACCGCCCTCGTGACCTTCGTCTTCGAGGTGGTCGGACTGCACGACTTCGGCAAGCAGTACGGACTGCGGGTCCGCCTGGTGCACTATCTCAAGCTGATCGTCGGCGGGCCCTTCTACCAGGTGCTCCTGGCCGGGGCCGCGGTCCGCGCCGTCTGGCGCGAGCAGCGCGGCCGCAACGACTGGGAGCTGACCAGCCACGTCGGCGCACATCTCGCGCACGTGGACCGAGAGGACGTTCCTGCGTGACCTCCACACTTCCCGCGGCGACCGGAGTCGAGGTCCCCGCGCAGCGGACAGTTGCGCCCAGAACCAGCCCGGCGAACCAGACGAAGCCGCCCAAGAGACTCCGTTCCTCCCGCCCCGACCTCGTCCTGTGCGGCCTGCTGCTCGTGGCGGTCCTCGTCGTGCAGGGCTGGAACATCGCCGACTACCCCTCCCTCAGCGACGACGAGGGCACCTACCTCGCCCAGGCCTGGGCGGTGCAGGAGGGCCGGGGCCTGGCCCACTACACGTACTGGTACGACCACCCGCCGCTCGGCTGGATCCAGCTCGCCCTGCTGACCTGGATCCCCGCCCACCTCGCACCCGAGTCGATGACCGTCGGCTCGATGCGGGCCATGATGCTGCTGGTCAGCGCGGTCAGCGCGGTCCTCGTGTACGTCCTGGCGCGCCGGCTGTCGCTGCCCCGCTGGGCGGCCGGGCTCGCCATGGCGCTGTTCGGGCTCTCCCCGCTGTCGGTGGTCCTCCAGCGCGAGATCTTCCTGGACAACATCGCGGTGATGTGGACGCTGCTCGCGTTCACCCTCGCCGCCTCCCCGAGCCGTCACCTGTGGCACCACTTCGGGGCGGGCATGGCGGCCGCGGCCGCGGTGCTCACCAAGGAGACGATGCTGCTGGTGCTGCCGGCCGTGCTGGTGACCATGTGGCGGCACAGCCACCGCGACACCCGCAAGTTCGCCCTCACCGGCGCGGTCACCGCCTGTGCGCTGCTGGGCGTCTCGTACCCGCTCTTCGCGCTGCTGAAGGGCGAGTTGCTGCCGGGCAGCGGGCACGTGTCGCTGTGGGACGGCATCGTCTACCAGATGAGCCGCCCCGGCTCCGGCTCCGTCCTCGAACCCGGCACCGGCTCCTACGGCGTGCTCCAGTCCTGGCTGTACTACGACCGGGTGCTGCCGCTGGGCGGACTCGCCGGCGCGCTGCTGCTGGTGCTCACCTGGCGCTGGTCGGTGACCGCGCGGGCGCTCGCCGGGCCGGCGCTCGCCGTGGCGATCCTCGCCGGGATGGCGCTGCGGCCGGGCTACCTGCCCGCCATGTACATCATCCAGGCGCTGCCGTTCCTCGCCCTGGTGCTCGCCGGGGGCACGGCCTCGGTCGCCCACGCCGTGCTGCGCCGCCGGCGCCGGGCGGGCGAGGGCAGGGTCCTGAGCGGCGGGCGGTACGCGCTCGCCGCCGTCCTCGCGCTCGCCGCGGGCGCCTACGTGGTACCGCGCTGGTACGACGGCGACCGCACCGCCATGACCGCCGACGCCAACGCCCCCTACCGGGCCGCCGCCGCATGGCTGGACGCCGAGGTGGAGCGACCGCGGGACACCCGGGTGCTGGTCGACGACGCCCTGTGGCTGGACCTCGTGCACCAGGGCTTCGCACCCGGGCTCGGCGTCATCTGGTTCTACAAGGCCGACCTCGACCCGGCCGTGACGAAGACCATGCCGAACGGCTGGCGGGACCTCGACTACGTGGTGGCCTCGCCGACGGTACGACGGGACGCGGCCGACCTGCCGAACGTCAGGGCCGCGATGGAGCACTCGACGCCGGTCGCCGTGTTCGGCGCCGGACAGGAGCGGATCGAGATCCGGCGGATCGACCGCGCCGGGACGGGAGTCAGCCGATGAGCCAGGAGTCCGTGGTCCCCGGCGAGCTGGGCGATCCGGCGGTGTACGCCGCCGAGGTGCCCGAGCCGGGCGCCGTCACCATCGTCGTACCGACCTTCAACGAGTCCGCCAACGTCCGTCAGCTGCTGCACCAGATCACCGAGTCGGTGCCCTCCCGGCTGCCCTGCGAGGTCGTCTTCGTCGACGACTCCACCGACGACACCCCGCAGGCGATCCGGCGGGCCGCCCAGGACTGCCCCTTCCCGGTGACCGTGCTGCACCGCGAGGAGCCCGTCGGCGGGCTCGGCGGCGCGGTCGTCGAGGGCATGAAGGCGGCCGGGTCGGACTGGATCGTCGTCATGGACGGCGACTGCCAGCACCCGCCGTCGCTGGTGCCGGAGCTGGTCGCCACGGGGGAGCGGGCGAACGCCGGGCTGGTCGTCGCCTCCCGCTACACCAAGGGCGGCAGCCGAGCCGGACTGGCCGGCAGCTACCGCGTCGCCGTCTCGCGCGGCGCGACCTGGCTGACCAAGTCGCTGTTCCCGCGCCGGCTGCACGGCATCAGCGACCCGATGAGCGGCTTCTTCGCCATCCGCCGCAGCGCGGTCACCGCCGAGGTCCTCCAGCCGCTCGGCTACAAGATCCTCCTCGAACTCGCCGTGCGCAGCCGTCCGCGCGAGGTCACCGAAGTCCCGTTCGTCTTCCAGGACCGGTTCGCCGGGGAGTCCAAGTCGACCGCGCAGGAGGGCTTCCGCTTCCTGCGCCACCTGGCCGGGCTGCGCACCGCCGCACCGATGGCCCGCATGATCGTCTTCGGGCTGATCGGGGTGACCGGCTTCCTGCCCAACCTGCTCGGCCTGTGGACCCTGACCGGCCTCGGCATGCACTACCTCCCCGCCGAGATCCTCGCCAACCAGCTCGGCGTCGCCTGGAACTTCCTGCTCATCGAGCGGCTGCTGTTCCGCGACCGGCGCGGGGAGCGCGCCTGGTGGGACCGGCTGGGCCGGTTCGCGCTGCTCGCCAACGCCGACCTGCTGCTGCGCATCCCGCTGATCGCGCTGCTGGTCGGCGTGTTCGCGATGGCCGCGCTGCCCGCCACCGCGCTCGCGCTGGTGACGACGTTCGTCCTGCGCTTCGCCGGTACCGAAGCGCTGGTCTACCTGCCGCGCAGGCAACCGGGCGGCAGCCGCCAGGCAAGGAGAGCCGCGTGAACAAGCACCGAAGAAGGACCGCGCTCCTGGCCGTGGCGGGCCTGACCGGCGGTCTGCTCCTGACCGCGCCGCAGCCCGCCTCCGCCGCCAACCTGATCAAGAACCCCGGCTTCGAGACGGCCGGCACCGGCGACATGCCGTACTGCTGGTCGAAGTCCGGCTGGGGCGACAACGACTTCGCCTATGAGACGGTCACCGACGCGCACTCCGGCGGCAAGGCCATGAAGGTCACGCTCACCCGCCGCCTGGAGGGCGACCGCAAGGCCCTGATCACCGAGTCCGCCACCTGCGCCCCGGTCGTCACGCCGGGCAGGCAGTACGACCTGGGTCTGTGGTACAAGACGACCACGCCGGACGCCAACGTCACCCTGTTCCGGCACGACGCCACCGCCGGCTGGCAGTACTGGACCGACCTCAAGACGCTTCAGACGGCGGGCGCCTGGACCGAGGCCACGGTGCGCACCCCCGAGGTCCCGGCCGGCACCGACCGGATCTCCTGGGGCGTCTCCGTCTACGGCACCGGCTCCGCCACCACCGACGACTACACGATGGAGCAGGTCGCCGACCCGGCCCCGCAGCCGCAGTGCACGGGCACGGCGCAGGAGTGCGCCAACGGCAGGTGGGACGTGCTGCCCGCGCAGAACCCGGTGCGCTCGATGCACTCCGTGGTGCTGCACAACGGCAAGGTGCTGCTGATCGCGGGCTCCGGCAACGACCCCTCGATGTTCGAGGCGGGCACGTTCACCTCCGCCGTCTACGACCCGCGAAACGGCGGCTACCAGGTGATCCCCACGCCGGACGACATGTTCTGCGCCGGTCACGTGCAGCTGTCCGACGGACGCGTGCTGATCATGAGCGGCAACAAGGGCTACCCGTCGGCGGACGGCACGATCGGCTACCAGGGGTACAAGGACTCGTACGTCTTCGACCCGGCGACCGAGACGTACGTGAGGACCAACGACATGAACGACGGGCACTGGTACCCGTCGGCGACCGTCCTCGGCAACGGTGACGTGCTCTCCTTCGGCGGGCTGAAGGAGGACTCCACCGGTTCGGTGACCGCCGAGCTGTGGTCCGCGGACGAGCAGCGGTGGCAGCCGCTGTGGAAGGTCCACCAGACCTGGTCCTACTGGGGCCTGTACCCGTCGATGATCCTGATGCAGGACGGCCGCCTCTTCTACTCCGGCAGCCATGTCTTCGGCAACAACATCCCCGGCACCGGCTCGGCGATCTACGACTACGGCGCCAACACCGTCACCCAGGTGCCCGGCCTGCGGAACAAGGACGAGCGGGACCAGTCGGCGAGCGTGCTGCTGCCTCCGGCGCAGGACCAGAAGGTGCTCACCCTCGGCGGCGGCAACATCGACTCCAACCCGGAGGCGAACCGGCTGACGGACGTCATCGACCTCAAGCAGCCCAGCCCGTCGTACGTCGCCGGGCCGCCGATCCCGCAGGGCACGGTCGACCTCGGCAACGGGCCCGTCCCGCAGACCGGCGGCCAGGGCAAGATGTACGTCTCCGCCGTGCTGCTGCCGGACGGGAAGGTGCTGGAGACCGGCGGCGCCCTGCACAACCGCGCCGACCCGGTCTTCGAGTCGTCGCTCTACGACCCGGCCACCGGCACGTTCGACCCGGTGGCCGCCGACCCCCAGGCCCGCGGCTACCACTCCTCGGCGTTCCTGCTGCCCGACGGCCGGGTGATGACCACCGGCGACAACCCGGGCAACGGCACCTGGAACCACAACGTGTCCGTCTACACCCCGCCCTACCTGCTCAGGGGCCCGCGCCCGACGATCACCTCGGTGATCGACACCGAGTGGAACTACGGCGACACCCAGCGCATCACGGTCGACCGGCCCGTCGCGAAGGCCGAGCTGATCCGCCCGGCCGCGGTGACGCACTCCTCCGACCCCAACCAGCGGTTCGTGGACCTGCCGCTGAGCGTGGACGGCAACACCATCGACCTCAACGTCACGAGCAACCCCGACCTCGCCCCGCCCGGCTGGTACATGCTCTTCGCGGTCGACGCCAACGGCGTGCCGTCGGTCGCCGAGTGGGTGCACCTGAGCGGCCCGAAGGCGCTGCGCGCGGCCCAGGCACCGTCCGCGCACGTGCACGACTTCGCGGACGACCTGTCCGGCAAGGTCACCGGGCCCGGCAAGAAGCGCGCCGCGCAGAAGGTGGGCCCCGCCGTCTCCGGGTGCGACCGGCACTACGGCTCCGCCAACGTCTGCGTGCCGACCGCCTTCCCGGCGGAGGTGACGGGCACGGCGGCCCGCTGCACCTGGCTCCAGCAGCACGAGTACGGCCGCCTGGAGGTCAACGGCAAGGACGACCCGCTGCGCCTCGACGCCGACCGGGACGGCGTGGCCTGCGGAAAGGGTGACGTGCGCCGGCGCTAGCGCCGGCCCGGGAACTCGGTGAGGGCGCGCTCCACGATGGCCACCAGCTGCTCGTGGTGCGCGCCCTTCCAGTACGCCCTCCCGCACGCCCGGCACTGCGCGAAGACGTCGTAGGACCGCTGGGTGCCGCCCTTGAGCTGCTCGGCCACCTCCTCCTTGGCGGCGTCCCGCAGCAGGCCGTTGCAGGCGGTGCACCTGGTCCAGGGGCGCAGCTCGGGCGAGAACCGGTCGAGGACGTCGCGGAGCTGGTCCTCGGGGCGGGTGCTGTAGACGTAGGCGCCGGCCCACAGCTCCCGGCGGCGCAGCAGGCCGCGGTCCCGGCTGAGCATGACGCGCCGCTCGGCGGCCGAGCGGGCGGCGAGGGCCGGGTCGCCGATGTCGGTGGACTCGTAGGCCGTGTCCACGCCGAGCAGGCGCAGCCGGCGGGCGAGCGTGCCCAGGTGGACGTCGAGGAGGAAGCACAGCGGGGCGCCCGGGACGCGCTGCGGGCGGCCGACCGCGCGGACGATGATCCGCTCGCCGTCCGCGGGGACGTGGGCGGGCGGCACCTCGCGGCCGTCCACGACGAGCGCGCCGACCTCGGTGAGCGGGACGCCGAGGGACTCCACGACGTGGCCCAGCGTCGATACGCCGTCCGTGGTGAGCGCGGTGGCGCCGGCGCGCCGGCCGTGCGGGACGAACAGGCGCAGCGCGGTGGCGAATTCGACGTGGATCTCGGGTCGGTTCACCCGCCCAGCATCGCACGGGCGGGGCGCGGACCTCAGTGGTTCTCCGCGCCGGAACCGCCGCCGCCGTGCGCGGTCAGGGCGCGGTCGGCCAGCTCGGCCAGGTCGCCGCGGAAGCCGGTGCGGGCCCAGTACTGGGCGACCTCCACCAGGGCGCCGGCCAGGCACGCGGTGAAGACCCGCACCTCCAGGCCGTCCGGGTCGCGGCCGGAGCGCTCGCCGACGGCCCGGGCGAGCAGGTGGCCGGTCTCCGACAGGCTCTGCAGCATCCGGGAGCGCACCGCGGGGATCTCCGCCGTCAGCCGGCACCGCAGCCGGGTGACCTCGGGCCGCTCGTCGGCGCCGGGGCCGATGGCCTGGCGCATGACGTGCCGCAGGGAGTCCTGCCAGGGCTCGTCCGCCGGGCGGGCCCGGAACGCGGCCAGCAGCGGCGGGCCGTCCGCGGCGCCGCCGAGCAGGACGATGTCCTCCTTGGTGGGGAAGTAGCGGAAGACGGTCGACGCGGACACCTCGGCGCGGTCGGCGATCTGCTCGATCGTCGTGGCGTCGTACCCCCGCTCCTCGATCAGCGCGTAGGCGGCGGCCCGGATCGCCTCCCGTGTCCTGGTCTTCTTCCGCTCGCGCAGCCCGGGCCGGGGGCGGGGCACGGGGGTGAGGGGCTGCGCGGCGGTCATGGGGTCATTATCGGCCATGCGCCCCGGGGTGACACCGGCTGTCGTCCGGGGCCGGCCGGCCCGGCGGCTACGCGTGCTGGTACGCCACCAGCGAGATCCCCACGTAGTGCACGATGAACGCGGCCAGCGTCAACGTGTGGAACACCTCGTGGAAGCCGAACCAGCGCGGTGAGGGGTTCGGCCGCTTGATGCCGTAGACGACGCCGCCCGCGCTGTAGAGCAGCCCGCCGACGATCACCAGGACCAGCACGGCGATGCCGCCGGTGCGCAGGAAGTCGGGCAGGAAGAAGACCGCCGCCCAGCCCATCGCGATGTAGCAGGGCGTGTACAGCCAGCGCGGGGCGCCCACCCACAGCACCCGGAAGAGGATGCCCGCCAGCGCGGCGGCCCAGATGCCCCACAGCAGCCAAAGGCCCTTGCTGCCCGGCAGGAGCAGCAGGGTCAGCGGGGTGTAGGTGCCGGCGATGATCAGGAAGATGTTGGAGTGGTCCAGCCGGCGCAGGATGCCGTCCATGCGCGGGCTCCAGGTGCCCCGGTGGTACAGCGCGCTCACGCCGAACAGCAGGCAGGCCGTGAGGGCGTAGATCCCGCAGGCCAGGCGGCCGCGTGCCGAGTCGGCCAGGGCGGTCAGCGTCAGCCCCGCGACCAGCACCGCCGGGAACATGCCGAGGTGCAGCCAGCCGCGGAGCTTGGGCTTGATCGGGTGCGGCAGGGAGAGCGCGCCGGAGATCCGGTCGGCGACCGGCGGGTCCGAGGGCGTGTCGGGGACGGACGCAGTCATGGGCGGAATCGTACCTACGGAACCGTAAGTTACGGATCAGGTCACCACGGGAGTGGCCATCATCTCACGGCAGTTGCCTCCGCGCCCCCCAAGAACCGGTCATCCGAACTCAACGTGTGCGCAAAGAAACGCAGAGGAACCCGCAGGTGAGTGGCCCTCCCCGCGCCGCTCAGGTGGGCGGCCCTCTGGACAAATGCGCACGCACCTCGGATGATCAAATGAGTGCGGTCGGCACCGGATGAGCGCCAAAGGGAGTGAGCGAAGCATCCGGGTCGCGGCCCCCACGGGGCAGACAGACAAAAATCCCTCATTTAGGAGCGATCGTGGCGCGCGACATCGCGGCTCCCCCTGTCATCCCGACCAACCACCAGGAACTGATCTCCTGGGTGAACGAGATCGCCGAACTGACCCAGCCGGACAGCGTGGTCTGGTGCGACGGATCCGAGGCCGAGTACGAGCGCCTGTGCGGGGAGCTCGTCGAGAAGGGCACCTTCCGCAAACTCGACCCGATCAAGCGCCCCCACTCCTACTACGCCGCGTCCGACCCGACCGACGTCGCCCGCGTCGAGGACCGGACCTTCATCTGCTCCGAGAAGGAGGAGGACGCCGGCCCGACCAACCACTGGAAGGACCCCGCCGAGATGCGGGAGGTCTTCGCCGGTGAGAACGGCATCTTCCGCGGCTCGATGAAGGGCCGGACGATGTACGTCGTCCCGTTCTGCATGGGCCCGCTCGGCTCGGACCTCTCCGCGGTCGGCGTCGAGATCACCGACTCCGCCTACGTGGCCGTCTCCATGCGCACCATGACCCGCATGGGACAGCCCGTCCTGGACGAACTCGGCACCGACGGCTTCTTCGTGCGTGCCGTGCACACGCTCGGAGCGCCGCTGGAGGAGGGGCAGCAGGACGTGCCGTGGCCCTGCAACAGCACCAAGTACATCTCCCACTTCCCCGAGACCCGCGAGATCTGGTCCTACGGCTCCGGCTACGGCGGCAACGCCCTGCTGGGCAAGAAGTGCTACGCGCTGCGCATCGCGTCCGTGATGGCCCGCGACGAGGGCTGGCTGGCCGAGCACATGCTGGTCCTGAAGCTCACCCCGCCGCAGGGTGAGCCCAAGTACGTCGCCGCCGCCTTCCCGTCCGCCTGCGGCAAGACCAACCTCGCCATGCTGGAGCCCACGGTCTCCGGCTGGACGGTCGAGACGATCGGCGACGACATCGCCTGGATGCGTTTCGGCGAGGACGGCCGCCTGTACGCGATCAACCCCGAGGCGGGCTTCTTCGGCGTCGCGCCGGGCACCGGCGAGCACACCAACGCCAACGCGATGAAGACGCTGTGGGGCAACTCCGTCTTCACCAACGTCGCCCTCACCGACGACAACGACGTCTGGTGGGAGGGCATGACGGAGGAGACCCCCGCCCACCTCACGGACTGGAAGGGCAACGACTGGACGCCCGAGTCGGGCATCCCGGCCGCCCACCCCAACGCCCGCTTCACCGTCCCGGCCGCGCAGTGCCCGATCATCGCGCCCGAGTGGGAGGACCCCAGGGGCGTGCCGATCTCCGCGATCCTCTTCGGCGGGCGGCGCGCCACCGCCGTGCCGCTGGTGACGGAGTCCTTCGACTGGAACCACGGCGTCTTCCTCGGCGCCAACGTGGCCAGCGAGAAGACCGCCGCCGCCGAGGGCAAGGTCGGCGAGCTGCGCCGCGACCCGTTCGCGATGCTGCCGTTCTGCGGCTACAACATGGGCGACTACATGGGCCACTGGATCGACGTCGCCAAGGGCAAGGACCCCGAGAAGCTGCCCAGGATCTACTACGTCAACTGGTTCCGCAAGAACGACGAGGGCGCGTTCGTCTGGCCCGGCTTCGGTGAGAACAGCCGCGTGCTGAAGTGGATCGTGGAGCGCCTGGAGGGCCGGGCCGGGGGCGTCGAGACGCCGATCGGCATCCTGCCGACCAAGGAGGCCCTGGACACCGACGGCCTGGACCTGGCCGACGAGGACCTGGACTTCCTGCTCACCGTCGACAAGGAGGTGTGGCGCGAGGAGGCCGCGCTCGTCCCCGGGCACCTCGGCACCTTCGGCGACCACACGCCCAAGGAGCTGTGGGACGAGTACCACGCCCTGGTGCGCCGCCTGGGCTGACGCACCCACCGGATTCCGCGGGCCGGTCCAGCCGGCACTGCCCTGGACAGCAGTGTCGTCACGGCCGGCCGCGGTACGGCACGGCGGGCCCCGCACGACGGCGTGCGGGGCCCGCGCCCGTCACCGGTTGCGGTCCTCCAGGTACCGGGTGTGCGACTCCTGCCGGCGCGCCTCCGTTTCGCGCAGGGCCGTGGCCAGGCGCTGCGCCTCCTCGTGCAACAGCGCCAGCTGCCGTTCCAGGTGCCGCTCCGGAGGCTCCTGCCCCGGCGTCATCCGGTGCCACCACCGGGTGCGGACGAAGGCGTCGACGGCCTCGGGGACGTCCTGCCGCACGGCCCGGGACAGCGCGTGCACCCCCTCGGCGTCCTGCGCCAGCACCGCGGCGACCCAGCCGGGCTCCAGCAGCGCCCGCAGCAGCCCGGTCAGCTCGGTGAGCCGCGCGGTCGCGGCGGACGGCAGCTCCACGTCCGCGAGGTAGGCCTCCAGCCGCTCGAAGTCGCCGCGCACCTCGTCCAGCTGGGCGGACGGATCCGGGAAGTCGGGCAGCGCCGGCCGCTCGGGCGGCGCGATCAGCGCGCCCGCGCCGTACAGCCCCACGACCACGACCGGCCAGTACGGGCCCGCCACCGAGGTGAACGTCAGCACCAGCCCCACGAGTCCGCAGGCGCAGCCGGTGAGGTTCTTGCGCGACTCCAGGTACGCCAGCACCTTGCCGCCCCCGTCACTGATAGCCACGGATCTCCTCGAAGGCGCCGTCCAGGGAGCCCCGCTGGGCGTCGAAGAGGCGGCCGCCGGTCAGCTCGGCGATGCGTTCCAGCTCGGAGCGGTCCGAGTCGCCGAAGAGGATCGGGAAGACGGGGATGTCGCGCTGCCCGCCGGTGAGCGAGCCGTGGAACGCCTCGAAGGCCTGGGCGGTCACGCCGGCGGTGTTCTCGCCGTCCGTCATCAGCACGATCGAGGTGAACGCGTCCTCGCCGGAGCCCAGATGCCCGTACGCCTTCTCCAGCGAGGTGTAGATCGCCGTGTCGCCCGCGGCCTCCAGCTCCCGGGTGTCCCGCCGGATGGCGTCGAGGCCGGACTGGGGGTCCGCCGGGTCCACCACATGGGTGCGCACGCTCTTCACGTCCGACCCGAACGGCATCAGCGTCACCTCCTCGCGGTCCCGGAAGTCCTCGGTCAGCCCGGTGAGCGCCGACTTCAGCCGGTCCAGCCGGTCGCCCCGCATGGATCCGGAGGTGTCCAGGACGTACACCGTGCGCGACGGGCGGCGCAACTCGTTCTCGTAGGAGTCCAGCAGCCCCTCGGCGACGGACCGGCTGGCCGGGAAGGGCAGTTCGCGCCGCCGGGTGGGGTCCAGGCCGGTCGCGGGGGGCACGGAGACGACGACCGGGCGGCGGAAGGTGCGCTCGGTGATGGCGCGCTGGATCTCCGGGGTGCGCAGGGCCTCGGCGAGGCGGCGTACGTCCTCGCGGGCGGTGGCCCGGGCGGCGGCGAGGGAGGAGAGCGGGTAGTCGGCGGTGACCACGCCGTCCGTGGGGCGGATCACCGTCAGGTCCGGGATGCCCTTGAGGACCGACTCGTAGTTGAGCAGCGCGTCGACGGTGCCGCGCCGCGTGTAGGCGGAGGCCAGCCAGCCCGAGGAGCCGGAGGTCAGCTCCTGCCCGCTGAAGAACTCCCGCAGCCGCGGGGCCGCCTCGCGCACGTCGGCGTCGGTCAGCGCCGACTGGGCGCCGGAGAGGGCGGAGGCGACGGAGACCAGGGTGGAGAAACCGGAGTTGGAGCGGGCCGGGTCGGTCATGCCGTACGTCAGCTCGCCGTCCCGCACGGCCTGTTCGACCTGGGACCAGGTGACGTCCCCGGACTCCCAGCCGAGGGCCCGCACGGTGGCCGGCCGGACCCCGATGGCCACCGGACTCGTCATGATCGGCGTCTCCGACACGACCTTCTTCCGCACCTCCGGGCGCAGCCGCAGATAGTCGTTGGAGGCCAGCCACACCGCGTCGTACGCCTGGTCCGCCTTGTCCTGCGCCAGCAGGTCGACGGCGTCCAGGGTGCCCATGTAGGTGGCCCGGACGGTGATGCCGGTCCGCTCGCGGACCTGTTCCAGGACGGGGGCCATGTCGCTCAGCTCGCTGGAGGCGAGCACGCGCAGGGTGCCGGGGGTGTAGGCGGTGGGGTCGTCGTCGGGGGTGTCCTGCCCGGTGCAGGCGGACAGCGCGGTGAGGGCGGCGAGCGCGAGGGCGGCGATCCGGCGTCTCATGCCCGGCCTCCGTCCAGGGCGTCCTGCGCGCGGCTGCGTTCCAGATGGGCACCGGCGCTGCGCAGTTCGGCGGTCAGCGACTCGACCGTGGCGGCCATCGCCTCGGTGGCCTGCACCTTGTAGGTGTCGATGGCGTCGAGCGTGCGGTAGATCTGCTGGAAGGCGGTCCGCAGGGTCTCCGCGCCGACCGCCGGGTCGGCGGCGATCCGCTGGATCTCGCCGGACTGCGTGGCGAGCATCTCCGCGTTGCCCCGGATCAGGTCCTCGGTGGTGCCGCGCAGGGCGTTGACCTGGTCGACGACCTTCTTCTGGTGGTCCAGGGCGGAGGCCAGCATGACGGAGATGCGCAGCGCCGAGACGGTGGTCGTGGCGGCCCGGTCGACGCCCTTGATCAGCTCCTCGTTGTTGCGGCGTACGACGTCCATGGCGAGGTAGCCCTGGGCGCACACCGCGAGCTGGGTGAGCAGGTCCTGGTGCTTCTGCCGGACGGGGAAGAGCACGTCCGCGCGGAGGGTGTCGGCCTGCTGGGGGTCGGCGGCCCGGCCGACGTGGTCCTCGACCGCGCTGTCCAGGGCCTCGGTCAGCACCACGTACTCCTGGAGCTTGCCCATGGTCTCCCACAGCCGGACCCGCTCGGTCTGCAGCGCGGCGTTGTCGCGCCGCAGCTCGTCCTGCCCGCCGCGCAGCGCCCCCACGATCTTGTTCAGCGTCCCCTGCGCGGAGGCGTACTTGGCGACGTGGTCGCGCAGCCTGTTGCCGCCGGGCAGCCGGGACAGGAACGTGCGCCCCCGGGACGCGGGCAGGTCGCGCGGGTCGAGGTCCTCGACCACCCGCCGCAGCTCCACCAGCGACCCGGCGACCTTCGCCTGGGCGTCGCCGCCCTTGCCGGGCAGACTGCGCACGGTCCGCTCCAGCATGCGGTTGGACTGCGCGGCCGCGGTGCGCATCTCGCCCGCGCCGAGCGCGGTGATCTCGCCGACCTTGCCGGCGAACTCGGGGGAGCGGGCGTCGAGGGCGGCGAGCCCGGCGACGTAGTCGGCCGCCTTGCGGGCCATCTCCGTACGGACGCCGTCGTCGACGGGGACGAGCCCGCCGGCCTTCTCGCGCGGGACCGGCGCGACCGGCTCGGGCGGGGTGAGACTGAAGGAGTCGTCGCGGCCGGCGCTGATGTTCTGGCTGGCGCTGTGGCCGAGGCCGTAGTCGCTCATGTGGCTGTTCCCCCCTGTCCGCGGGCCCGGCGCGCCATCTCCTGCAACACCTCGGAGGTGGGCACGGGCGCCTGGCGCACGGTCAGCTTCTGCATCAGGTAGTCGGTGAGGTCGGCGGTGGCGGCGGTGAACTCGGCGGTGGCGCCCTGCGGACGGAACCCGTGCCGCACGGCCAGCTTGCGCAGCACCGGGTCGGTGGTGAGCAGCCGGCCGAGCTCGCGGCCGTCCTCGGTCAGCGGCACCACGGTGTGGTCGCTGGTGGCGGTGGTGTCCGGGTAGAGGACGGTCAGGTCGTCGACGCCCTGGCCCTGCGCCAGCAGGGCGGCCACCTGCGACTCGTAGACCAGGACCAGCGGGTTGCCGGCCCCGCTGATGAAGTCCCGGAAGGCGCCGTCCGAGCTGGACTGCTGGGCGCCCTGCACGACGACCAGCTTGCGCAGCAGCGGCGCGGTGCGCCGGACGTCGGCGTCGCTCGCGACCACGTTGCCGTCGTTGTCGACGCAGGACGCGGCGGCGAGGTAGAGGGCGCCGGAGTTGGAGGTGGCGGGATCGGTACTGGCGATGTAGAGCGTGCCGCGCAACTCGCCGTACCCGTCCGCCCCCTTGAGCTGCTGCCAGGTGCGGTCGTCCCGGGCGGCGTCGAGGTAGGCCTCCATCCGCAGGGTGCCGCGGTGCGGTGCGTCGAGCGTGACGAGCCCGTTGGCCTCCAGCACCTCGGCGGCGTTGCGGTGCGCGATGACGACCAGCGGCGAGTAGAAGGGGCGGGGCAGCGGCTGCTGCGCCCGGTACTTGTCGGCCAGCGCGTAGGCGGGCGCCGTGCTGGACGGGAAGGCGAAGTCGTAGCCCTTCAGGTCCAGGTCCTCCATGGCCCACGACCCGGACGGCTCCGCCCGCACGGTGTAGCCCTTGGCGGCAAGGGCGTCCACCACCTGGGGATCGGCGAAGAACTCCGTCTTCTCCGACCCGACCACGCCACGCACGGTCTTCGTTGCCGTGCCCTGGTCCCCGTTGTCCCGGCCTGCCACGACGGCCGCCACCACGCCGCCGATCAGCAACACCGCGAGGACGATGCCTGCGATTCGTCTCACGCCGGGAGCGTGCTCCCGGAACCCAACGTTCCCTGCCGTCCGGGGTGAACGGGGGGTGACTTGAAGGTCCCGGTACGCAACGACCTCCCCAGGGGCGCGGGGAACCGCGCGACCAGCCCCTCACGAAACGGAAAGGCGCAGGGCCCCGCGGCGGGAGGAGAGGGAACGGCGGGCGCACGCGGTGCGGTGGCGCCCGGTCCGCGCGTCGCTGCGGGTGCACGCGGACCGGGGCCGTACGGGGGAGCCCCGGTCGGGCTCAGCGGGCGGCGAGTTCCCGGGGGCCGAGACGGGCCGCGTGGGCGTCCATCCGCTCGGCCGTCAGGATCGCCGCCGCCGTGTCCGCCCGGGACGCGGCGACCACCAGCGCCCGGCCGGCCAGGGTGTGGGCGCGCCGGTGCAGGGCGGTGAGGTGCGGGCCGGCGGCCGCGGTCGCCGGGGTGCGGGCCGGCGGACGGCCTCCCCGCAGCCGGGCGACCTGCTCCGCGAGGCGGACGGCGGCGGTGTCCAGGTCGTCGGACGGAGCCCGTGCGCGCAGCTCGTCGGTGACGGCGAGCAGCGCCGCGAGGTGCCCCGCGAGCTGGATGTCCAGCTCTTCCTCGCGTGAGCGGTGGGGGAAGTCGGAGGTGCCGGCCATCGTGTGGACCGACTTGGCGCGGATCGGTTCGTACATGGGATGGCCTCCTGTACTTGGCAGAAGCCATCCTACATTGGATTTCGTCTAAAGTTGAGCCGTGGCGACCGAGCCCGGCGGGTCCGCGCCGCGCGGGCCTCAGAACTGGCCGTATCCGTCCAGGAAGGTGCCGATCCGCTCGATCGCGTCCCGCAGGTCGCCGGCCGTCGGCAGGGTGACCACCCGGAAGTGGTCCGGCTCCGTCCAGTTGAAGCCGGTGCCGTGCACGACCATGATCTTCTCCTGCCGGAGCAGGTCCAGCACCAGCCGGCGGTCGTCCTTGATCTTGTAGACCTTGGGGTCCAGCCGGGGGAAGAGGTAGAGGGCGCCCCTGGGGCGGACGCACGTCACCCCCGGGATCCGCGTCAGCATCTCGTAGGCGACGTCCATCTGCTCCCGCAGCCGGCCGCCCGGCAGCACCAGGTCGTTGATCGACTGGCGTCCGCTGAGGGCCGCGACCACGCCGTGCTGCCCGGGCATGTTCGCGCACAGGCGCATGTTCGCCAGGATCGTCAGGCCCTCGATGTAGGAGTCGGCGTGCGCGCGCGGGCCGGAGACCGACACCCACCCGACCCGGTAGCCGGCCACCCGGTACGCCTTCGACATGCCGTTGAAGGTGAGGGTGAGCAGGTCGGGCGCGACGGCCGCGGTCGGGACGTGCCGGGCGCCGTCGTACAGGATCTTGTCGTAGATCTCGTCCGAGCAGACCAGCAGGTTGTGCCGGCGGGCGATGTCGGTCAGGCCCTTGAGCACCGCCTCGTCGTAGACCGCGCCGGTCGGGTTGTTCGGGTTGATGATCACGATCGCCTTGGTGCGGTCGGTGACCTTGCGCTCGACGTCGGCGAGGTCCGGCATCCAGTCGGACTGCTCGTCGCAGCGGTAGTGGACGGCCGTGCCGCCGGACAGGGACACCGCGGCCGTCCACAGCGGGTAGTCCGGCGCCGGTACGAGGACCTCGTCGCCGTCGTCCAGCAGGCCCTGCATCGCCATGGTGATCAGCTCGGAGACGCCGTTGCCGATGAAGACGTGCTCCACGTCCGTCTCGATGCCGAGCGTCTGGTTGTGCATGACGACCGCCCGGCGCGCGGCCAGCAGGCCCTTGGCGTCGCCGTAGCCGTGGGCCGTGGAGACGTTGCGGAGGATGTCCTCCAGGATCTCCGGCGGGCACTCGAAGCCGAAGGCGGCCGGGTTCCCGGTGTTCAGCTTCAGGATGCGGTGACCGGCCGCTTCCAGGCGCATCGCCTCCTCGAGCACCGGGCCCCGGATCTCGTAACAGACGTTGGCGAGCTTGGTCGACTGGATCACCTGCATGCCTGGGAGCTTACGGCCGTGTGCCGCGTCGCGGCTCGTGCTTTCCGCCACATGAGACGTCGGGTTTGGGTGGGTGTGTGCCTCCGCTGTCCCTGACCTCGGGCCAGCCCTTAGGATGCGTGGCCATGTCAGAGCCCCCCAGAACGGGTGAATCCCAGGGTCCGCCGTTCGTGTACCAGCCGCAGCTGCGGCCGGACCAGATACCCGCCTACGAGGAGTACGCCGACCCGGCGGCCGCACACGGCTGGCAGAACGCCTACGACGAGACGCGCGAGCTGCCGCCGGTGGCGCCCCCGGGGCCCCGCCGGTCCCGGCGCAAGCCCGGTTCCTGGCGGCAGCGGCGGGTGGCGGTGGCCGCCGGCGCGGTGGGCGCGGTGGGCGCGGCGGCGCTGATCGCCGGGTTCTCCTTCTCCGGGTCGTCCTCCGGGGGCGCCGTGCAGGGCGAGCGGGAGCGGACGAGCCCGGCCGCGGACGACCCCGGGCCGGTGACGCCGTCCCGCGCGGCGACGGATGACGGCGGCGGTCCGGCCACGGCGCCCGCCGCCGCGAGCAGCCCCGCCCCCGGCACCTCCGCCGCGGCCCCGGGCCCGTCGGCGAGCGGCGGCACCGCCTCGTCGGCCCCCACCGCGGAGGCGTCCACGACGGCACCCCCGCCGGCTCCGGCCGCCACCGGGACCCTTGCCGGCGACGGGTCGGGGGACGGCGACGGCCACCCGGGACGCGGGCACGGCGGGGACAAGCGGCCCAGGTAGCCGGCGGCGCGGGCGGGGCTCAGGCCGGGACGGGCGTCCGGCGCACCGCCCGCCCCGCCAGCACGTCGGTGCGCCGGCCGTCCTCGATCACGAAACGGCCGTCGACCAGCACGTGCGGGAGGCCTGTCGGGAGCGTGCGCGGCCGGTCGAAGGTGGCGCCCGCGGCGACCGTCGCCGGGTCGAAGAGCACCAGGTCGGCCCGGTACCCCTCACGGACCAGGCCCCGGTCCGGCAGCCGCAGCCGGGCCGCCGGGCGGGCGGTGAGACGGGCGACGCACTCCTCCAGCGACAGCACCCCCAGCTCCCGCACGTACCGGCCGAGATAGTGCGGGAAGGTGCCGTACGCGCGCGGGTGCGGCTTGGCGCCCCGCAGGATGCCGTCCGAGCCGCCCGTGTGCGCACGGTGGCGCATGATCGCCCGGACGTTCTCCTCGTGCCCGACGTGCTGGAGGACCGTCGGTCCCAGCCGGTCCTCGACCAGCAGCCGCCGTGCGGTGACCCAGGGGGCCTCGCCGCGCCGGGCCGCCGAGTCCTCGACCGTCCGGCCGACGTACTCGCGCAGGGCCGGGCCGGTCACGCCGGAGATCTCGACGGTGTCCCACTCGACCGGGACGCCGTGGCAGCCGTCGGCGCCGGTCACCTCCAGGTCGCGGCGGATCCGCTCGGCGGTGGCGTCGTCCGTGAGCCGCCGCAGGGTCTCCTCGGGGCCGCCCTCGCTCGCCCAGCTCGGCAGCAGCGCCACCAGGGTGGTGCAGCCCGGGGTGTAGGGGTAGGTGTCCAGGCTGATGTCCGCCCCGGCCGCGAGGGCGTCGTCCAGCAGGGCGAGCAGCTCGGGGGCGCGGCCCCGGTTGACGCCGAAGTTCAGGGTGGCGTGGGCGAGGTGCAGCGGGCAGCCGGCCTCCCGGGCCAGGGCGACCGTCTCCGCGTACGCCCGGAGGGCCCCGGCCCCGTACGAGCGGTGGTGCGGGCAGTAGTAGCCGCCGTACCCGGCCACCACCCGGCACAGCTCGGTCAGCTCGGCGTCCGCGGCGTACATGCCGGGCGGGTAGGTGAGCCCGGACGACATCCCGACCGCGCCCTGCTCCAGGCCCTCCGCCACCAGCCGGCGCATCCGGTCCAGCTCGTCCGGCGTGGCCGGCCGGTCCTCCCAGCCCACGACCAGCGCCCGGACCGTCCCCTGCGGGACGAGGTAGGCCGCGTTGACCGCCACGCCCCGGTCCAGCCGGTCCAGGTACCCGCCCACCGAACGCCAGTCGAAGTCGATGTCGTCGCCGTACCCGTTCCAGCCGGTGATCGCGCGGCGGACCTCGGCGAGGGTGCGGTCGTCGACGGGCGCGTACGACAGCCCGTCCTGGCCGACGACCTCCAGGGTCACGCCCTGCGCGGCCTTCGCGCTGTGGTCGGGGTCGCGCAGCAGGGCGAGGTCGCTGTGGGCGTGCATGTCGATGAAGCCGGGGGAGAGGACCAGGCCCTCCGCGTCCAGCTCCCGCATGGCGGTGGGGCGCTGGCAGCCCGCCGCGGCCGCCTCCTTGACGATCGACACGATCCGGCCGTCGTCCACCACCACGTCGGCGCGGTACGCGGGTCCGCCGCTGCCGTCGACGACGTCCGCGTCACGGATGACGAGGTCTGCCATGCCGGGCCTCCTAGAAGAACGTGCGGACGTAGTCGACGACCGTGCCGTCCGCCTCCGCCACGGGGATCAGCTGCCACTTGTCGAACGACGTGCACGGATGGGACAGCCCCATGCCGAGCCAGTCCCCGACGTCGAGGTCCGCCTCCGGAGCGGTGCGCAGCCAGCCGTGCTGGTCGGACAGCGCGGTGACCTCGATGCCGGCCGCCGGGCGCTCGGCGCCGTCCCGGCGCACCACCTGGGCGACGGGCAGGCCGAGGTCGTACGCCGCGTCCCGCTTGCCCGCGTTGACGAAGGCCTGCTCCCGCGAGGGCCGCGACACCACCTGCGCCCACAGGCGGAAGGCGGGCTCCAGCGCGCCCTCCCCGGCGACCCGGGCGAACGGGGTCAGCTCGCGGTAGTGGCCGTCGTCGTGCGAGACGTAGGCGCCGGAGCGCAGCAGCTTCAGCACCGGCGCGCTCAGCCGGGGAATCTCCGCGAACACGTCCGCCACCGCGTCGAACCAGGCGCTGCCGCCCGCGCTGACCACGATCTCGTCCACGCCCCGGAACCGCCCCGCCCGGTCGAACTCCGCCGCCAGCGCCACCAGCCGGCGCAGCCACGCGCGCACCCGGCCGGGGTCGGCCTCGGGCACCTCGCCCTCGTAGCCCGCGACGCCGGCCAGGCGCAGGGCCGGCGCGGCGGCCACCGCGTCGGCGACGGCCGCGCACTCGGCCCCGGTGCGGACGCCGGTGCGGGCGCCGTCGCCGGCGGCCAGTTCGACCACGACGTCCAGCGGCCGGCCGGTGCCGCGCAGCGCCGCGTCCATCAGCTCCACGCCGCGCACCGAGTCGACGTAGCAGACCAGGGCGAAGGCGGGGTCGGCGGCCAGTTCGCCGGCGATCCAGCGCAGGGCGGCCGCGTCCACCAGCTCGTTCGCCAGGAAGATCCGCCGGACACCGAACGCCCGCGCCACCCGCACCTGGTGCGGCACGGCGAGCGTGACGCCCCAGGCGCCGTGCTCGGCCTGCCGCCGGAACAGCTGCGGGGCCATGGTGGTCTTGCCGTGCGGGGCGAAGGCGAGCCCGTGGCGGTCGGTGTACGCCGCCATGAGCCGCAGGTTGTGCTCCAGGTGCTCGGCGGAGAGCGCGAGGACCGGGGTGGTGAAGCCGCCGGTGAAGAGGTTGCGGCGCTGGGCGGCGAGCTCGCCGACGGTCAGGCCGCCGGCGTCGGGCGGGAGGCCCTTGAAGCGGTGGTCGACGCGTTCCTCGGCGAGGCGGGCGAGCGCTTCGGTGGCGGTGGGGCCGGGGTCGAGAGCCATGGATCTCCCTGATCTGGCGCGTTGCGATATATGCAACATATATTGCGCATGTCGCTCACTGCTGTCTAACATCTCGGCCAACGCGGGGTCAACGGAGCCGCCCTGACCCGCGACACCGACGGAGAGTCCTGACCATCGTGACCGCCACCGGCCCTTGCGCCGCCCCCGGCGTCGTGGACGTCGTCGCGCTCGGCGAGTCCATGGTCACGTTCCTGCCCACCCGGCCGGGCCGCCTGGCCGACGTCCCGTCCTTCGACCGCGGCATCGGCGGCGCGGAGTCCAACGTGGCGTGCGTGCTGGCGGCCGCCGGGCACACCGCCCGGTGGGTCGGCAGCGTGGGCGCGGACGGCTTCGGCGACCACCTGGTCGAGGCGATCGGTGCGTACGGCGTCGACGTGTCGGCCGTCCGCCGCGACCCCGCCCGGCCCACCGGCGTCTACTTCCGCACGGCCGGGGACCGGGCCACCGACGCCCACGAGGTGGCGTACTACCGGGCCGGCTCGGCGGCGTCCGCGATGGCCGTGGACAACGTGGACCCGGCCGCCGTACGGGCGGGCCGCGTCCTGCACCTGTCCGGCATCACGGCCGCCCTGTCGGCCGGCTGCCTGCGGCTGCTGCGCGCGCTGACCGCGCCCGCCGCCGGGCGCCCGCTGGTGTCGTTCGACGTCAACCACCGGCCCGGGCTGTGGCGGGACGCCGACGGGGCGCGGGTGCTGCTGGACCTGGCGCGCGGCGCGGACCTGGTCTTCGTCGGCGAGGACGAGGCCGAGGCGGCCTGGGGGCTGACGGGCGGGCCCGGGGCGGTCCGGGAGCTGCTCCCCGAGCCCGCCACGCTCGTGGTGAAGCAGGGCGCCGCGGGAGCCACCGTGTTCGCGCGGGAGGCATCCGGCCGGCCGGGCCCCGTCACCGAACCCACACCCCGCGTCGACGTCGTCGCCCCCGTCGGCGCCGGGGACGCCTTCGCCGCCGGGTTCCTCTCCGGCACGCTGCGCGGGCTGCCGCCGCGCGCACGGCTGCGGCACGGGCACCTGTGGGCCGCCGCCGCGCTCACCGTCCCCGGCGACCTCGCCGTACCGCCGTCCCGGGACCACGCCGACCGGCTGGCCGCCCTGGACGGCGACGCGTGGGGGAGACTTCGACTCGGCCCCGGCTGGACGCACGCCGTTGATCGGGCCCTGGAGGAGGTACGGACGCCATGAGCCAGACCGTCGACCGCGCGCTGAGCATCCTGCCGCTGCTCGCCGAGGGGCCCGCCGGCCTCGGGCAGGTCGCCGACCGCCTCGGCGTGCACAAGTCCACCGCGCTGCGCCTGCTGCGCACCCTCCACGAACACGGCTTCGTCTACCGCCAGTCCGACCAGCGCTACCGCCTCGGCGCCCGGCTCTTCGCGCTCGCCCAGGAGGCGATGGAGAACCTCGACATCCGCGAGGTCGCCCACCCCCACCTGGTGCGGCTGAACGAGCAGTGCGGACACACCGTGCACCTCGCGGTGTACGAGGAGAACGAGGTCCTCTACCTCGACAAGGTGGAGAGCCGCTACCCGGTGCGGATGTACTCGCGGATCGGCAAGCCGGTCGCCATCACGGTCGCCGCCGTGGCCAAGCTGCTCCTCGCCGACCTCCCCGAGCCCGAGCGCCGCGCCCTGGCGGAGAAGCTCGACTACCCCCTGTACACGGCCCGTTCGACACCCGGCCCCGAGGCCTTCCTCCGGGAGCTGGCCAAGGTGCGCGAACAGGGCTGGGCCACCGACCTCGGTGGCCACGAGGAGTCCATCAACTGCGTCGCCGCCCCCATCCGCGGCGCCGACGGCCGGGTCGTCGCCGCGATGTCGGTGTCCGCGCCCAACGTCGTCGTCACCCGCGACGAACTCCTCACCCTGCTCCCGCTGGTCCGCCGCACCGCGGACGCCGTCAGCGGCGAGTACTCCGGCAGGACCCCGACGAAAGAGCCGGCATGACCGCGAAGACCGCCCTGACCCCCGCCACCCACACCGTCCCGCCCGCGACGTTCTCCCACGGGGTGAGGAAGGGCAACATCCTCCAGGTCGCCGGCCAGGTCGGCTTCCTGCCCCACGAGGAGGGCAAGGCGCCCACCCCGGCCGGCCCGGCCCTGCGCGAGCAGACCCTCCAGACCCTCGCCAATGTCGGGGCGATCCTCGAAGAGGGCGGCGCCACCTGGGACGACGTGATGATGATCCGCGTCTACCTGACGGACGTGGACCACTTCGCCGAGATGAACGAGATCTACGACGCCTACTTCGAGGAGCAGGGCCTCACCCAGCCCCCGGCCGCGCGGACCACCGTCTACGTGGGGCTGCCCGCCGGGCTCCTCATCGAGATCGACGCCCTCGCCGTCCTGGGCTGAGAAACCCCCGGCCCCTTGGACCGTGTGCCGTGGTGACGACGGCGGGCATCGTGGCCCCGCTGCTCGCCGAGGGCGATCACCCGCAGGGCTTCGTGGCCCCGGTCGTCACCTCGGCACGGCCGAGGGCCGCGCGTGGCTGAACGCGGTGCTGCTGCCCTGCCACGTCCAGCTCGCCCCGTGCGGCCGGAAACCGGCCGTGACCCAAGCCCGCCCCGTGCGGCCGGAAACCGGCCGCCATCCCGGAAAGCCCGCCCCCGTGCGGCCGGAAACCGGCCGTGACCCAAGCTCACCCCGTGCGGCCGGAAACCGGCCGCCATCCCGGACAGCCCGCCCCCGTGCGGCCGGAAACCGGCCGTGACCCCGGAAAGCCCGCGCCGTGACCGCTGACGACACCCAGGACCTGATCGACGAGCTGCGCGCACGGCGCGAGGAGACCCTCGACGCCCTCGCCGCGACCGCCTCCGACGACCCGGACGCGCCCACCCTGTGCGCGCTGGCCGGCGAGCTGAGCTACCGGCTGCACGTCCTGACGGACGACCCCGGCGACCTGGAGCTGGCCGCCCAGGCGTTCGAGCTGGCCTTCGGCAGGCCCGGCGACGACCCGGACTGGGGGGCCTGGCGCGTGGCGTTCGGGCACGTCCGGGCCCTGCAGTACGACATCGAGCCGCGCGCCGAACTCGTCGACGTGATCTGGGAGCTGCTCACCGAGGGCACCGCCGCACTGCCCCCCGACGACCCCGACCGCGCCTTCGTGCGGGACCTGGGCGCGCGGCTGCTCGCGGCCTGCGCCAGACAGCGCTACGCGCAGTGCGAGGGACCCGCCCGGCAGCGCCTGGACCTGCTCGACGAGGCGCTGCGCCGGCACGAGACGGCCGCCGCGACGCTGGAGCCGGGCAGCCGGGACGCGGTCGACCTGGCCGAGGCGCGCGGCTTCCTGTACCTGGAGCGGTGCGAGCTGGACCGGGTGCCGGCGGACGCCGCGGCCGCCGCCGCCCACTACCGGTCCGTGCTCGACGCCGCGCTGCCCACCAGCGATCTGCCGCTGGTCCGCTACAGCCACGGCCTCGCCCTCATGGTGCACGGCAGGGTCACCGCCGACCGGGCCGCGCTGGAGCAGGCCCGCGAGGAGTTCGGCACCGCGCTGCTGGAGGCCCGGCAGCGCACCGGCCACGAGCCGCCCTGGGCGTGGGAGGCGGGGATCCGCAGCGCCTTCGTCCGCTTCCTGCTCTGGGCCAGCTGGAAGGACCAGGCGCAGGCCGCCGCGGCCGAGGTCGAGCTGAACGGACTGCTCGCCGGCCCCGAGGACGTGCAGCGGCTCACCCCGGTGTTCCTCGACAGCTTCGGGCGGCTGCTGTACGAGCGGGCGAGCGCGCGGGGCGACGCGCCGGGCCGGGACCGGGCGATCGGGCTGATCCGGCGGGCGGTCGACATCTGGGAGCCCGAACGGGACGGGCTGGTCACCATCACCGCGTTCTTCCTCGGGATGTTCCAGCAGAGCCGCTACCGGGACGACCCCGACCCGCGGCGGCTGCACGACGTCGCCGAGGCCGCCGCGCTGGTCCTGGAGGACGAGAGCCTCGCCGGCGGCCTGCGCAAGGTCGCCCGGGCGATGGGCGGCTGGGCCTGGCTGACCCTGGAACAGGACCACGGCATCACCCCCGGCTCCCCGGAGGACGTCCCCGAGGCGCTGCGCCCGGCCGGCGCCCCCGAGACCTACCTCGGCCTGCTCGACGACCTGGAGGGCGGCATCGGCTCGCTGAACTTCGGCGACACCGACGACGACTTCCCCCGGCATCTTCAAGAGCCTGGGCGGGGCCGGCGCGGCCGCGGAGGCGTGGGGCAAGGGGTACGCGTACTTCACCAGCCGGCAGCAGACGTCCGAGCGCGCCTACCTCGCCCTGAACCTGCTGTCCCACGGAATGCTGCTCGACCCGCACGGCACGCTCGTCACCGAGGCGCAGAAGACGGAACTCATCGACACCGTCCTGGCGTACGGGCAGGACGACCCCGAGTGGCAGCGCAAGGCGCACGCCGTCGTTGCCCAGGCCCGGCTGCGCGGCGAACTCAGCGGCTCCGGCCGCGGCATGGACGCCGTCCTCGACCACCTGGCGCGCGCCGACGCGGCGGCGGGTCTCACCCGCGGCGCCGAGGACGGGGCCGGGGCGGGCCCGGCGGGCGGCACCGACGACCGGCTCGGGCACGGCATCGACCTGGCCCGGCTCGCCGCCATGAGCCACCGGGGGCAGACCGCCGGGGCCCACGACGACCTGGAGACCGCCGGCGAGATGTGGCGCCAGCTGCGCGACAGCCCCGCCCTCTCGCCCTACCAGCGCCGCGTGATGGGCGCCCAGCAGGCCGGGTTCGACGCCCAGGCCGCCGCCCAGCGCGGCGACCTCGCCGCCACCGACGCGCACCTCGCCGAACTGCTCGCGGTGCACGCGGAGCTGGAGCCGGACGACGTCACCCGCCTCGAACTGTGGACGATGGCGGAGAACGCCCGCTCCGCCCGCGACCGCCTCGCCCAGGAGCTGGGTGCCCCGCCCGCGCCCCCGCTCACCGGCCGCTCCACGGTCGCCGCACTGCGCCGGGCCGCCCGCGGGCTGCCGCGCGACCACCGGGCCTGGGTGCTCGGCGACAACGGCGTCAACCGCTTCATGCGGGCCGGGCAGAGCGGCGACCCGGTCGCCGTCGGCGAGGCGATGGAGCTGATCCAGGAGGCGTACGACCTGGTCGACGACGGAAGCGACAGCAAGCTGCGGTACGGCTACTGCCTCGGCGTCGGCCACTGCGGGCTGGCCGGGACACAGCACCTGCCCACGGCCCGCGACCGCCACCTCGCCCGGGGCATCGCCCTGCTGGAGGACGCCCTGCGCACCGCCGGCGGCCCCGAGCACCGGCTCTACGCGAGCGCCGGGCTCGCCCTCGGCCGCGCCTACCGCACCCGCGGCGAGCTGCGCCGCGACGACAAGGGCCGGGGCCGCCGCACCGGCCTGGACGCGCTGCGCGGGCACGCCTGGGCGGCGCTGGTGCAGTCCGGTACCCAGCACGCCGCGCAGGCCGTGGCCATGGCGACCACGACGGCGCTGGAGGTCGCCGGCTGGTGCCTGCGCGACCACGCCCTGGACGAGGCCGTCCAGGCCCTCGACGCCTGCCGCGGCCTGCTGCTGCACGCCGCGACCACCTCCCGCACGGTGCCCGAGCGGCTGCTGGCGGCGGGGCACGAGGCGCTGGCCGCGGAGTGGCGTGCGGCGGGCCTGGCCACCGCGCCCGCCGACCCGCTCACCGCGGCGCGGGCGCCGATGTCCGTGCCGAGCGCGCTGCGCCGCCGGGTGCTGGCCGCCCTCACCGGCTCGGACGCCACCCAGGACCGCCTGCTCGACCCGCCGGGTCCGGACGAGATCGCCACCGCCCTGCGCACCCTGCGCAAGGACGCCCTGGTCTACCTGGTCCCCGCCGGCGACGACACGCCGGGCACCGCCGTCGTCGTCACCTCCACCGGCGCCGTCCACTGCGTGCCGCTGCCGACGCTCACGGAGGACGCGCCCGCGCTGCGCGCCTACGCCGGCGCCCCGCACGCCGACGCCGCACGGCTCGCGCAGGACGCCCGCGACGGGGCGCCGTCCGGGGCGGCGGCCCGGGTGGACGAGCGTGTGCTCGGCCCGGTCCCCGGCTGGTCCGGCGCCCGGCCGGACCAGCCGTCCCTGCGGGAACGGCTGGACCGGCTGTGCGGCTGGGCCTGGTACGCCGGGACGCGCCCGCTGCTCGACGTGTTCGCCACCCGCACCGGGCGGCCGCCCCGGCTGGTCCTGGTCCCGATGGGCACCCTCGGCCTGGTCCCCTGGCACGCCGCCTGGGCGCAGGGCCCGGACGGGCGGCGCCGCTACGCCCTGCACGAGGCGGAGATCTCGTACGCCGCCTCCGCCCGCCTGCTGTGCGACGTGGCGGCCCGTCCCGGAGCCGCCCACCGGGGCGCCGCGCTGGTCGTCGGCAACCCCACCGGGGACCTGCGCTGGGCCGGTGCGGAGGCCGACGCCGTGCAGCGGGCGTTCTACCCGCGCGGCCGGTTCCTCGGGCGGCGCGAGAGCGGCGGCGCCGACGGGCCCGGCACCCCGCGGGAGGTGCTGTCCTGGCTGACCGGCACGGACGGGGACGGCCCCGGTGAGGAGGGTGCCGTGCTGCACCTCGCCTGCCATGCCTCCATCGCCCGCACCGCCCGCCGGACCGCGCACCTGTCCCTGCACGACGGTGAGCTGGCGGCCGAGGAGCTCACCGAGGCGGTCGCCGGGGCGGGCCGGGACCGGCTCGGCCTGGTGGTGCTGGCGGCCTGCCGCAGCCATGTGTCGGGACGCGGCCACAACGAGGCGTACAGCCTGGCGACCGCGTTCCTGGTGGCCGGCGCGCGCTCGGTGATCGGCTCGCTGTGGCCGGTGCCGGACGACGCGACCTCGGTGCTCATGTTCCTGACCCACCACTTCCTGCGCACCGAGGGCGAGCCGCCCGCCAGGGCGCTGCGCCGGGCCCAGCTGTGGATGCTGGACCCGGCCCGCGAATTGCCGGCCGGGCTGCCCGCCCGGCTCGCCGAGCGGGCCGCGCGCGTCGACCCCGACGACCTGAGCGCCTGGGCCGGGTTCACGCACCTAGGCCAGTAGGCGGCACCACCGTGCGCAGGGCGATCGTCCGGGTCGCCCAGCGCCCGGGCGTGCCCGCCGCGACCGGCCCGGCCTCGCGCGTCCCGGCGGGCGCGCGAAACCGCAGGACGCCGGTGGCCGCCGGATCGCCGGCGGCCGCGCGGCCGCCGGGCGCGTCCGGGTCCCAGGCCGGCATCCGGAACGGCGCCGTGCTCAGCTCGCTCTCCGCGACGATCAGTTTCAGCCAGTCCCGGCACTCCGCGCCGGGTACCGCGGCCCGGCCGGCGGGCAGCGACAGCTGCACGGGGTCGCCGTCCAGGGCGTACCCCGTGCGGCCCGGGCCGATGACGTGGCCGGGGAAGAGCGCCGGGTCGGCGGCGTAGCGGTCGGTGAGGTCGAGCAGCACGCACCACAGCGAGCGGTGCGGGGAGCGGTTGTGCAGCCGGATCGACACCCACGGCTCGCGCGGCCCGGGCGTGCCCGGCGGGGCGTAGCGGCTGACCAGGTCGCCGCTGCCGTCCGGCACCAGCGGCCCGCCGTCGGCCGCGTCCCACGGGACGACCTCCACCTGCACGAGGTTGTCCAGCACCGAGGGCCGGGAGGTGAGGTCGCGCAGCCGGTGCCAGCGGGCGAGGTGGTCCAGGCAGTCCACCACGCGCCGGGCGGCGCCGTCCCCCGTGAAGGGCAGCGGGTCCACGAAGTCCGTCCCGTCCCGGCCCAGCACGCGCGCGCGGTCCCCGTGCACCGCCACCCGGAAGTGCACATCGCCGTGGTCCTCGGGCCGGTCGACGAGCCGCAGCAAGGGCGCGGGGCCGCCGCCGGGGCCGTGCGTGTCCAGCGCGGCCCGCAGCGGGCCGGCCGCGGGACCGCCGGGCACGCTCACCGTCGCGGGCGGGGTCGCCAGCGCGGTCAGGCTCACCGGGTACACCCGTCCGGGATCGGGCGTCCAGCCGGCCGGCGCCACCAGCGTCCGGTCGGCCCGCACCGAGCGGGCCCGCAGCACCGCGCCCGGCGGCGCGTCCGCCGCCCCGACCACGCCGAACTCCGTGCCCTCGGCGCCCGCCCCGTCCCGCAGGCCGTGACCGGTGCCGCAGTCCACCTCCCAGCCGTCCGCCGCGTACCGCAGCAGATGCTCACCGGCCGGCTCCGCCACCGCGCCCCCGAGGAACGGCAGGTCGGCCGCCCCGCCCGGCGTCTGCGGGAACAGCACCGGCCGCTGCCGCCCGCCGGAGCGCCGTACGCGCGCGCCGGCCGCGGACAGCAACTGCCGGTAGGTGGCGTCGGGGCCCGCCGCGCGCACCGCGTCCAGCAGGGCGTACGTGAACGCCCCGTGCCGCCGGCCGCCGTAGTGGCCCTCGTACGACAGCTCGTCGAGCCGGCTGGCCGCCAGCAGCACGTGCCGGGCGGGGCCCTGCGGCGGCGTGGCCTGCCTCCCGGCCGGCACCGCCCACCGCGGCCGCGGCGGCGCGTACCGCGCCGTCAGGCCCCCGGGCAGGCCGTCCCGGCTGGCGCCCCCGGAGTAGCAGCAGTCCAGCACCGCCACCACGTGGGCGCCGCGGGCCGCGACCGCGTCGAGCAGGGCGCCGAGCCGCTTGTCGGGCAGCGGGCCGTCCGCGCACACCAGCGCCTGGTTGAACCCGGTGGCCTCGACCAGTAGGTCGGGTCCCGTGGCCAGCTGCTGCGTGCCGTGCCCGGAGAACCAGAACAACGCCGTGTCCCCGGGCCCGGCCGCCCCCAGGAACGTCCGGATCCCGTCCTCGACCGCCGCCACCGTCGCCGCGCCGTCCAGCACGGTCCGCGTCCGGGCGCCGCCCGCGGTGCGGTCGGTCACCAGCCGGTGCGCCTCGGTGACGTCGTTGACGCAGCCTTTCAGGGGCGGTGCGACCGCGGACGGATAGTCGTTGATGCCCGCCATGAACGTGTGGATCGACCCCATGCCGGGCAGTCTGTCAGCCCGCCCGGGCCGAGACGTGAGTGACATGGGCGGCGACGGGGCGCATCCGGGGCGGGAACCGGTTCTCCGGGTGCCAAGTGGCCATTTGCCGTCGCACTATTGACCACACGTCACTAGGCTTCATCTCTCGCCATCGCTCATGCACATCAGCTCGGGGGACACATGGGCCACTTGGAGCGGCCACGGCGCATCGTGCAGCCCGGCGGCGCCGGGACACCGCCGTCCGCCTCGTCGGACGCCCTGCGGCGCACGGACCGGGGCCCGGCCGCCGGAACCCGCCGCACCGTCGGTGCGCCCGGCCCCGCCGCACCGTTGCGCCGCGAGCGCCTCGCCCCCCGCCCGCGAGGACTGCGCGACGCCGTCGGCCGGCTCGACGCGGGCCTCGACGAGCCCGCCCGCCGGCAGCTCGCCGCGTGGATCGGCGAGGAGTACCGGGCCCACTACGGGGAGGTCCCGCTCGGCTTCTTCGCCCGCTGCCACCTCGGCCCGCCCTACGTGGACCACCAGCTCAACCTCTTCCAGGTGATCATCCGCCACTTCGCCCCGTCCGACGCGGTGCCCGAGCCGTTCGCGGGCGCCCGGATGCTGGTGCGCTCCGGCGGCTACGCGTTCGTGGAGGTCTACTCCGGCGGACTGCTGCTGCCGGTCCTGGACGACGGGACCGTCGTCCGCCCCTGACGCCCCGCGGCGCGTGCCAGCCCCACGTGCCAGACCCACGTGCCAGACCCACGTGCCAGAACCACGTGCCAGAACCACGTGCCAGAACCATGTGATCGGAGAACCGCATGTCCGAGGTGGACTACGCCCTGCACCAGAAGGTGCAGCAGGTCAGCAACCTCGTGGTCCGGCTCAGCGAGCAGGTCGGTTCCGTTTCCGGCCAGGTCTCCGCCGTCGAGGCCAACCAGCAGCAGACCCGCACCGAACTCCAGCAGCTGCGCGACGAGTTCCTCGCCTTCGTCAAGACCGCCCAGCTCACCGCCAACGTGCAGCGCGCCGAGACCCGGATCGGTGTGATCCAGGACCAGGTCGACCACGAGTTCGGCCACCACAAGACGGTGCGGCGCACCGCGGTCGGCATGCTCCAGGCCTTCGACCTCGGCCTCGTCTCCGAGGAGAACGTCCGCGCGGTCGGCGACCAGCTGATGATCCAGACGCCCCGCTACTGGCTGGCGCCCGCCCTGGTCGCCCTCGCCTCCTGGTCCGCCGACGACCGGTCGCTGTGCGAACGGGCCGTCGAGGAGGCCTTCCGGCGCTCACCCGACCGCACCTCGCTCTTCTTCGCGCTGGTGCTGCGCCGCCAGGACCGCCGGGAGGCGGCCGTGCGCTGGCTGCGGCACTACCTGCTCGCGCAGGACCCGGCGGCGCTCGGCCGGGAGTTCGCCGTCATCCTGGAGTCCATCGCCCAGGGCGCCTTCGGGCTCGCCGGCCGCGAGCTGCTGCACTCCACCCTGGCCGGCTGGCGCGCCCGGCTGATGGACAGCGCCGACGGCCAGCAGCGGCAGATCGACCGCTGGCGCGAGGAGATCGACTCCCTCGCCCAGCCCTCCGCGGCGCCCGAGTTCCCGCGTCTGGCCCAGGTCAGCCCGCAGTGGCCGCAGCTGGACGCCGTGCTCGGCCGGGCCCGCGCCCACCAGGTCGTGCTCGACCGGTACCGGGCCGTCATGGGACGCGAGTTCCAGCCCTCCGAGCGGCTGGAGGACGCGGTCGACGACATCCTCGACCGGCTGGTCTCCGAGTACGACACCGAGGAGCTGCCGCTCCGCCGCGACCTGGCGTTCCACCACGCGGTGATCGACCACGGCGGCGACCTCGACGCCGCCCGCGCGGCCGCCGACGCGGACTCCGCCTCGTACGACGAGAGCCTCGACTACCTGACGGTGCAGACCACCGCCGCCCTCAACCCGGCGGCCATCGGCGCCTCGCCCGCCACCCAGCGGCTCTCCGTGGCCGCCTGCCAGGAGTGGTTCCTCCAGGCGCACGCCGGGTTCACCCGCGACTACCGGGCGGCCGTCCCGCAGGACGTGCAGGCGCAGTTCGGCACCGCGTACACGGTCGCCGCGCAGACCTTCCGGCTGCCGCCCTGGACGGGCTCCTTCACCCGCCCGCTGCCCGAGCTGGAAGGCGCGCTCGCCGCCCACTGGGACCGGCACACGGAGCCGTTCGTCGCGGCCTACGCCTATCCCTGGGGCAAGAAGTCGAAGCCGCTCGCCCTCACCGTCCTCGGCATCCTGGTGGTCGTCGGCACCTTCTCCTTCCCGGCCGCCCTGGTGATCGCGCTGCTCGTCGGCGGTGCCTGGGGGCTCGTGCTGAACAACGCCGCCCGGGCCGCGGCCCGCCTGCGGGACAACGCCCGGCAGCTGCTCCAGCAGGCCAAGCAGGAGTCCGTGCACCACCTGCGGGCCGCCTCCGCCGAACTCACCGACTGGAACGCCAAGTTCCGCGCCGCCGACGCCGTCGAGCCGCGGTGCCGGGGGTTCATCACCTCCCTCACCACCGCCACCAGCGGCGGCTCCCCGTTCGAGGGCCGCACCGTAGCCAAGGAGGACACCGCCTCATGAGCACCCCGCCCGGTTCCGCCCCGGCGGCCCCGCCCTCACCCCGCAGGCCCCCGGGCGACCCCCAGTACGCCACCCCCGGCAGCTCCCCCTGGGGCGCCACCCGCCGGCCCGCCGGGGAGCGCGCCACCAGCAGGGTCCGCAAGATCGCCGAGGGGCTGCCCGACTGGGAGCCCCTGCCGCCCGGCGAGACGGTCGTGCGCAGGCCGGGCGGCACGGTGTGACGGCGTACACCTACTGGGGGCACGGCGGCCCCTACGAGACCTGGGTCGACTTCCTGCGCCGCTGGGCCGCCGCCGAACCCGCCGACCCGGCCGCCCTGCCGGCCCTGTCCCAGGACGACTTCCCCGGCGAGACCTGGGAGCGCTTCGCGCTCCACCTCGGCGACGCCCTCGACGCCCGCCTCACGTCCTGGAACGAGCGACTCGCCCGGGCCCTGTCGGCGGCCTCCGACGAGTTCTCGGCGGGCCGCGCCCTGGCCCAGGCGCGGACGGGCCTGCGGGAGGTGCGCGCCCTGGCGGGCCACCCGGGCCTGCCCGGGACGCTCCGCACGCGGTTCACCGACCTCGTCGACTCCCAGATCACCGACCTCCAGCGCCAGATCGAACGCAACCTGGACCACCTGGCGGCGGCGAACGGCGCTGACCTGCGCTGGATCGAAGGACGCAGACGCACGATCCGCGACAACGCCCTGACGGCGGCGAGCACGCCGACGGCGGACCCCTGGTCGCAGGCCCACACCGGGAACCGCCCCCGCCGCAGGGTCGTGCCGGACCGCACCGACCGACCGTCCTGACGCAGGGGCGCGGGGAACCGCGCGAGACACCCCACGGCACCCGCACCCGAAAACGAACCGAAGGCCCCCATGGCGAACTACACCGAAAGCCTGCACCACCTGGACAGCTACATCTCCGCCCGTGTCCCGGTGATCGGCATGCGGACCATAGAACAGCAGCGCGCCCTCCGCCTCCTGCGGGACGCCGCCCTCCAGCCCCGGCGCAGCAGCATGCCGTTCTGGATCTACACCAGGGCGACCGGCCTGCGCGACCTGCGGACCAACGCCGCCGTCCAGGACGACCGCTCCCTCACCGGCGCCATGGACTTCGCCGCCGCCCAGTTCAGCAGCCGGGCCAACGCCACGGTCGTCCTCGTCGACCCCGACCACCTGGAGTCCGACACCCCCGTCACCCGGCACATCGCCGAACTGGCCCGGCTCGCCGACAACAACATGGGCAGCATCGTCCTGATCACGGACGCCCCCATCTGGAGCGGCCTGCAACGCCTCGGCATGAGCCTGCACCTGGACCTGCCGGACGCCGACGAGATGTACGGCACCCTCGACGGCTTCCTCGGCGACCACCGGGGCCACATCCCCATCGAGTGGGACGAGGACGACACCCGGCGCGCCGCCGAGTTCCTCAGCGGTGTCACCGAGGCCGAGTGCATCAACCTCATGGCGACCATCGCCGCCAAGGGCTCGATCCTGAAGGCCGACGTGCTCGGGCTCGCCCAGGCCAAGGACCGCATCTTCAGCAACCTCACCGGCCTGGAGCGGGTCCAGCTGAAGGAGGGCAACTACACCGTCGGCGGGCTGACCAGCCTGCGCGAGTGGCTGCGGCGCAAGCACGACATGCTCCACGCCGATCTGCGGGGCTCCGAACTGCGCCCGCCCCGGGGCGTGCTGCTGGTCGGCGTGCCCGGCTGCGGCAAGTCGCTGTCCGCCAAGGCCATCGCCCACGAGTGGCAGCTTCCGCTGTACCGGCTCGACATGGCCGGCATCCACGGCAAGTACCTGGGCGAGTCCGAGGGCCGGTTCCGCGAGGCGCTGGCGATGGCGGACCGGGTGGCGCCCTGCGTCCTGTGGATCGACGAGATCGAGAAGGGCCTGGCGGGCAAGGACGACCTGTCCGGGGTGCCGCAGCGGATCATCGGGCAGTTCCTGTTCTGGCTCCAGGAGTCGCGCTCGCGGGCCTTCGTCGTGGCCACCGCCAACGACATCCGCAGCCTGCCGCCCGAACTGCTGCGCAAGGGCCGGTTCGACGAGCTGTTCTTCGTCGACCTGCCGGACAGCCAGGACCGGCGGGAGATCATCGAGCTGTACTACCGCCGCTATCTGCGGGCCGAGCCCGAGCCCGAGCAGGTGGACCGGCTGGTCGACCTCTCGGAGGGCTTCGCGGGCAGCGACATCGAGTCCACGCTGCACGACGTGGGGGAGGAGGCGTACCGCCTGGGCGGCGCCGACCGCCTGAAGCCGTCGTTCGTGCTGGACACCTTCGCCAACACCGTGCCGCTGAGCCGGGTCAACCCCGAGCAGATCGAGGAGATCCGCGCCTGGGGCCGGGAGCGCGCGGTGCCCGCGGGCCGCTCGGTGGCGACCGCGGCGGCGGGGGCGGCCACCCCGTCGCGCAGGATCGTCTTCATGGACGAGTGACCTCTGCCGCCCCCGGGGCCCCACGGCACAGCGATGTCCGCCATACTGCCCGCTGTGGAGCAGCGCATAGGTACGAGCAGTCAGCCGTTGGACGCCGGGGTGAACCCGGCCCACATCCCCGGGCTCACCGGCCCGGAGAAGGCCGCCGAGCCCGAACCCGAGGACGCGGCGCCGGCCGGGGCGGAGCTCTCCGGGGAGACGTCCGCCCCGGCGGAGCCCGAGGCGGCCGACAGGCCCGAGGCGGGCGAGGAACCCCGGGCCGGTGCGGAGCCCGGGGACGGCGAGGAGCCCGAGGGCGAGGCGGCCGACGGCCCCGTCTTCGAGGCCGCCGACCGCCGGGCCCGGATCGTCGCCGACGCCCGGGGCGTACGCCTCAGCCTCGACGAGGAGGCCTGTGAGTTCCGCTGGGACGAGATCGGCGCGATCGAGACGGAGTCCCCGCGCTTCGGCAGGCGGTTCACGGTGACCGTGCACACGCCCGACCGGCGCTGGTACCCCATCGAGATCGAGGCGGACTCCCGGTCCCGGCACAAGGAGTGGGACGAGCAGCTGGACGCCGTCCTGGACGCCTACTTCGACGAGGACGCGGGCGGTCAGGAGAGCGGGGAACCGCGCGCCTAGTGCCGCGACGGGGCAAACGCCGCCTGCCGCGGCACTAGCCGCAGTACTGGGCTTCCTTCCCGATCGACCGGTACATGCAGTCCGCGTTCTCCAGCAGTTGCAGCACCGCGTCCCGGTTGCGGGCGGTCTCCCGCTCGATCACCTCGTCGGGCGGGTAGAACCCGCCCCCGGAGGAGCTCTGCGGATACATCTCGAACGTGTATCCGAAGATCTTCTGCGAGCCCCACAGATAGTCGTCGATCGACCCGTCCGTGATGTACAGGTCGCTGGACTGCTCGGGCGTGTAGCCGTTGCTCGCGGCCATCTTCTGCCCCACCGCGGCGAAGGCGTCGCGGTCGTCCGCGGTCATCCCGGTGGTGGTGTCGGAGTACGTGTACCCGAACGGCCAGAGCACCAGTTCGCTGTAGGTGTGGAAGTCGATCCCGGCCTTGATCTGCTGGGTGCCGCCGACCACGCGGCTGCGCACGAAGTCGGCGACGACCCTCACCTCCGGCGCCGACTCGGGCGCCGGGCCGCGGTAGGTGTCGGAGGACGGCGAGCCGGAGGACCCGCCGCAGCAGCCCCACCGGTGGTTCCAGTTCCGGTTGAGATCCGTGCCGACGTACGAGGAGCCGGAGTTGGGCTGCCGGTTCTTCCGCCACGACCGGTAGGAGCCGGTGGCGATGTCGTACTCGCCGCCGTCCGGGTTGAGGTCGGGGACGATCCAGATCTCCCGGTTGTCGACCAGGTTCCGCACGCGGGAGTCGGTGCCGTAGTCGGAGGTCAGCTCGCGCAGCAGGTACAGCGCCATCTCGACGGTGAGGTGCTCACGGGCGTGCTGGTGGTGGGTGAACAGCACCTCGGGCTCGGCCTCGTCCGTGCCGACGTTGTCGCTGATCTTGACGGCGACGATGTTCCGGCCCTGGTACGACCTGCCGATCACGCGCTGGCTGGCGATGCCCGGGTTCGCCGCGACGACCGAGTTGATCGCGCTCGTCATCTCCGCGTGGTTGTGGTAACGGGAGTCGGCGGACGGGAAGTCGAAGAGCCGGACGTCGTCCTCGCCGGCCGACCGGTCGGGGACGGCGCCGAGCGGGGTGATCTCGTAGCCGAGCGAGCGCAGTGTGCGGATCTGGTCCGCGCGGCCGGAGACGACGACGGTGTGGTCGTCGGCCTCGTCCACGGTGACGCCCGAGCGCTGGATCGCCGTCCGGTCCCGTGCGGTCGCGTGCGTGTGGATCTCGTACTGGCGGACGTCGTCCGCCGAGGGCGCCGCCCGGCCCGCGCTGTCGGCGGAGGCGTCGGAGACCGTCGCCGAGACCGGGGCCGCCAGGGCGAGGGCCAGCAGGGCGGCGAGGGCGGCGGTGCGTCTGCCGCTGCGGACGCCTGAGCCGCGGGTGCGAAGTCGCATGCAATCTCCTTGGTTCTCCAGGAATTCCGGGGTCTCCGGAAGCGGGGAGCGGAGCGGTGGGGGTGGTTCTTCCGTGCGACGTACGACGTGCTGGTGCGGGTGTGGCGCTCATCGTGGGTGTCTGGCATGAGCGGGTCAAGAGCGCGTCGTCGAAGCGGCGGCCCGGACCGGCCCGGAGCGGCGGGAAACCGCCAGGTCGGGCCTCGCGTGCGGCCGTTGAGGACCGCGCAGTGTACGCGGACCGCACCCGCCGGGACGGGTACTCGGCGAAGAACACCCGCCGGTGTGACCGGAGCGTGCATATATGTACGCGTTCGAGCAGAGTGAGGGTCGCGCACACGACCCCACCCACTCTCCTAGGACTGGCTGATCATGGGCGGATCGGCGCCACGACGGGACGGCCGGCCACCGGTGGAGACGACCAGCTTCGTCGACCGGCGGGCCGAACTGGCCGAAGGCCGCGAGCTGCTGGCCCGCGCCCGTCTGGTCACCCTCACCGGACCCGGCGGCGTCGGCAAGACGCGGCTCGCCGGGCACCTCGCGGCCCGTGTCGCCCGCGCCTTCCCCGACGGCGTGCACGTCGTGCACCTCTCCGGCCTGCACGACCCGGAGCTGGTCCCGGTCGCCGCCGCGGGCGCCCTCGGACTGCACGACCACTCCGCGCAGCCGCCGCTGGACGCGCTGGTGACCCGGGCACGGGACCGCAGGCTGCTGCTCGTCGTCGACAACTGCGAGCATCTGCTGGACGCCTGCGCGCGGCTGGTGGCGGCGCTGCTGCACGGCACCACCTGCGTCCGGGTGCTCGCCACCAGCCGGCACCGGCTCGGGCTCACCGAGGAACACCTGCTGGAGGTACGGCCGCTGCCGGTGCCCGACCCGGACGGCGACCTGTCCGGCGCCGCACCGGGCCCGGCGCTCACCCTGTTCGCCGACCGGGCCGCCGCCGTCGTCCCCGGCTTCCGCCTCACGCCCGCCGACCGGCCGGCGGTGGCCCGGCTGTGCCGGCGCCTCGACGGGCTGCCGCTCGCCATCGAACTCGCCGCCGTCCGGATGCGGGTGCTCTCCGTCGAGCAGCTGCTGGCCCGCCTCGACGACCGCTACCGCCTGCTGTCCGCCGGCAGCTCAGCGGTCCTGCCCCGGCACCAGACGCTGCGCGCGGCCGTGGACTGGAGCCACGACCTGTGCACCGGACGGGAGCGGTCGGTGTGGGCGCGGCTGTCCGTGGCGGCCGGGAGCTTCGACCTGGAGACGGCGGAGGCGGTGTGCGCGGACGGCGAGCGGGTGCGCCCGCAGGACGTCCTGGAGACCGTGGCCGGCCTGGTCGACAAGTCCGTGCTGTGCCGCGAACCGGGCCCCGACGGCGTGCGCTACCGCCTGCTCGACACCCTGCGCCACTACGGCCTGGAGCGGCTCCGCGAAGTCCCCGGCGAGGAACTGGCCGCCTGCCGCCGCCTGCGGGACTGGATGCAGCAGCGGGCCGCCGCCTGTGAGCGGGCGTGGTTCGGCCCCGGCCAACGCGGGATCGTGGCCCGCCTGCGCGCCGACCAGGACAACCTGCGCACGGCCCTGGCCCTCGGCCTGCCGCCCGGGGCGGACGGGGTCCCGGTCAGGGGAGAGGGCGCCGGCGGACTCCCCATCGCGCCGGACGCGTCGGCCTGGCCGGCGGGGAGCCTGCCGGGGCCCGGTGACGCCGGGGCCGGTCCCGCCGCGGTGCCGCCGGACCCCGCCGACGCCCTGGCCACGCTCCGGCTGGCCGGGACCCTCTGGTTCTACTGGCACGCCTGTGGCGCCCCCCGCGAGGGGCGGTACTGGCTCGACCGGGCGCTGGACGTCTGTCCCGAGCCCACGGCCGAGCGGGCCCGCGCCCTGTGGGTCGCCGGGCTGCTGGCGGGCTGCCCGGAGGACCTCACCCGCGGCCGCCGGCTGGCCGAGGAGTCCCGCGCGCTGGCCCGGCGGCTCGGACTGGAGGCCGAGGCGGCGCACGCCGAATACGTGCTCGGCGTCGTCCTGCTGTTCAGCGACGACCTGCGGGCCGCGCTCGCCCACTTCCGGGCCGGCGTCGAGCGCGGCCCCCTGCCCGGCCGGCACCTGAGCCTGGTCGGCCTCGACCACGTCGAACTCGCCTGCGCGCTCGGCTTCCTCGGCGAGGCCGACCAGGCCATCGCGGTCTGCGAGGAGGCCCGCCGGCTGTGCGAGCGGCACGGCGAGGAGTGGGTGCTGTCCTACGTCCACCGCATGCTCGCCCTCGCCCACACCGTCCGTCAGGACCCCGCCCGGGCCGAACGGCACGCCCGCGAGGCGCTGCGCCTGAAACTGGCCGTCCACGACGTCACCGGCATGGGCCTCACCCTCGACCTGCTGGCCGAGATCGCCGCCCTCGACGGCACCCACGACCGGGCGGCCGTGCTGCTCGGCGGCGCCGACCGGGCCTGGGCGGACGTCGACCGCGACCGCTGGGGCTCGGCCGCCCTGAACACCGCCCGCCGCGGCACCGAGACCCGGGCCCGCGAGGCCCTCGGCACGGCCGCCTACGAGCGCGCGTACCAGCAGGGCGCCGCGCTCGGCCTCACCGGCGTCGCCGGCTACGCGCTGGACGAGCGCCCCGAACAGCCCGCCGCCGGCCGCCCGCAGCCCGACGTCCGCCTCACCCGCCGGGAGACACAGGTCGCCGAACTGGTCGCCGAGGGCCTGGCCAACCAGCAGATCGCCGACCGCCTGGTGATCGCCCGCCGCACCGCCGAGGGCCACGTCGAACGGATCCTCAACAAGCTCGGCTTCAGCAACCGCAGCCAGATCGCGGCCTGGATCACCGCCCGGCGCTGACCGCCCCACCGACCCCGCACCTCCCCCCACACCCCCGACACCACACAGCGCGACAGACACCGCAGACGCCGCAGACACGGAGACCTCACGGAGGCCGCAGACACGCAGACCTCACGGAGGCCGCAGACACGGAGACCTCACGGAGGCCGCAGACACGCAGACCTCACGGAGGCCGCGAACACCCTTTCACAGACACGCAGATCCCACAGACCTCGCAGACACCCGACACCACCGACAGGAACCCTCATGCCCACCCCACCAGCACGTGCCCACGGCACCTTCGACCACCGCATGGCCGTCTTCGCCACGGACGACGAGTTCGTCGCCGCCGCCCTGCCCTTCCTCGCCGAGGGCCTCGCCGCCCCCGACGAGCCCCCGCCCGTCGCCATCGCCGCCCCCGGCAAGCTCGACCTGCTGCGCGACGCCCTCGGCGCCGACGCCCGCCGCGTCGGCTTCGTGCCGCACACCAAGTGGTACACCGGCTCGGCCGCCAACGCCGTGGCGCGCGGCGCCGGTCACCTCGCCGCGCACGCCGGCCCGCAGGGCCGGGTCCACCTGCTGATGGAGCCCGACTGGGGCGGCCGCGCAGGCCGCTCCGCCCGCGAGAGCAGCGAGTGGATCCGCTACGAGGCGTTCGCCAACCTCCTCTTCGCCCCGTTCGCGACCACCGCCCTGTGCGCCTACGACACCCGCACCGCGGGCCCGGCCGTGGTCGCCGCCGCCCGCCGTGCCCATCCCGGCACCGGCGTCTACGAGGACCCGCTGGTCATCGCCGCCGAACTGGACGCCGTACCGCTGCCGCCGGTCCCGCGCGACGCGTGTCCGCTGGCCGCACCCGAACCGCACGCCGTCCACGCCTGGGCCGTCGGGCACGGTCTGCCGGCCGCCGACGCGGAGCTGTTCGCGACGGCCGTGTCCGAGGCGGCGGCCCCGCTCGACCCGGTCAGCCAGGTGCTGCTGTGGGGCGGGACCGGCGGCTGCGTCTGCGAGCTGCGCTCACCGCGCCGCGTCGACGACCCGCTCGCCGGGTTCGTGCCGCCGCCCGCCGTCCAGCCGGCCCCCGGGCAGGGGCTGTGGTTCGCGCGTCAGGTGTGCGCGTACGTCGACGTGCGCGACGACGAGGCGGGCGCGGTCGTGCGCCTGCAGTACGCGTAGCCCGATCCGGATGCGCGCCCCCGCGCAGGTATGGAAACAGGTAGTCCTCCCCGTGTTCGCCCCACCCGGTACGCACGATGCTGAAGACATGCTGCAACTCTCCGGGGAAGGCCGCCCGGATCCGGACCCCCGGTACGGCGCCTATCCCCAGCCACCCATGAGAGCCGGCCACGTGAGTGTCGAGTACGCCCCCCGTCCGTCCGCCGTCGGTGAGGCCCGCGCGGAGGTGCGGCGGCAGCTGGAGATCTGGGGCCTGGCCGACCGCGACGGCCTCGGCGAGGACCTGGTGGGCACCGCCGAACTGCTCGTCAGCGAACTGGCCACCAACGCCCTGCTGCACGCCGCGAGCCGCTTCCGGCTCACCCTGTCCGCCGCCCACGGCGTCCTGCGCTGCGAGGTCTTCGACGGCGGCCGGCGCGTCCCGCAGGTGCTCGACGCGGGCACCTCGGAGAGCGGCCGGGGCATGTTCCTGGTGCAGGCGCTCGCCCGGCGCTGGGGCTGCCACCAGGACGGGCCGGGCAAGACCGTCTGGTTCGAGCTCGGCACCTGCGCGTGCGACGGCTGCGGTGGGCGACAGCTGTGACCCGCACGCCACGGGCCCCGGCGGGACCCCCGGCCGCCGGGGCCCGCGCGCGGGCGGGGCCCCGGCGGCCACCCATATCGAGTGAAGACCCCGCACGCCCTCTTGTCCGTCCGGCGCGCATGGGCTTTCTTGACCTCCATGGCGGACACCACGGGAAACACCAGCGGCACCGGGGCGGTAACCGCCCCGCACCCCGACTCGATCCCCCGCGAGGCACGTTGGAAGTACATCGGCCCCGGAATCGTCGTCGCGGCGACCGGCGTCGGGGCCGGCGACCTGGTGGCGACGCTGATCGCGGGCAGCAACTTCGGCTACACCCTCCTGTGGGCCGCCGTCATCGGCTGCCTGGTGAAGATCTCCCTCGCCGAGGCGGCCGGCCGCTGGCACCTGTCCACCGGCCGCACCCTCTTCGACGGCTGGGCCGGCCTGGGCCGCTGGACCACGTACTTCTTCGCCGTCTACGCCGTGGTCTGGGGCTTCGTGTACGGCGCCGCGGCGATGTCGTCGAGCGCGCTGCCGCTGCAGGCGCTGTTCCCGGACGTGATGGACCTTGAGTGGTGGGGCATCGCGTGCGGTGTCGTGGGCCTGGTCTTCGTCTGGTTCAACAAGTACGCCGTCTTCGAGAAGGTCATGACGGTCCTGGTCGGCGTGATGTTCGTGGTGACGGTGTACCTGGCGGTCCGGGTCACCCCCAACCTCCCGGACGCGCTCGCCGGGCTCCTGCCCGTCCTGCCCGACGAGAAGGACTCCGTCCTCAACACCCTCGGCCTGATCGGCGGTGTCGGCGGCACCATCACGCTGGCCGCGTACGGCTACTGGGTCAACGCCAAGGGCTGGACCAACACCGGCTGGATGAAGGTCATGCGGCTGGACAACCGGGTCGCCTACGCCACCACCGGCATCTTCGTCATCGCGATGCTCTTCGTCGGCGCCGAACTGCTGCACGCCCGCGAGGTGGCGCTCGCCGGCGGTGACAAGGGCCTGCTCCAGCTGGGCGACATCCTGGCGGACGAGTACGGCACGACGACCGCGAAGTTCTTCCTGATCGGCTTCTTCGCCACCTCCTTCACCTCCCTGATCGGCGTCTGGCACGGCGTGAGCCTGATGTTCGCCGACTTCGTGGCGCGCTACCGCAAGCGGGCGCGGACCACGGGCGCGGAGGTCGCCTCCGGCGAGCGGGAACGCTCCTGGCCGTTCCGCGCGTACCTGCTGTGGCTGACCTTCCCGCCCATGGTCCTGCTCTTCGCGGGCCAGCCGTTCCGGCTGATCATCATCTACGGCGTGCTCGGCGCGGCGTTCCTGCCGTTCCTGGCGGGCACACTGATCTGGCTGCTCAACTCCGACCGCACGCCGAGGCAGTGGCGCAACGGGTGGGTGAGCAACGGCATGCTGGCGGTCGCGGGCCTGCTGTTCCTGGTGCTGTGCGTGAAGCAGGTCTGGGACCAGCCGTGGTCGGAGTTCTTCTAGACGCCCCTGGAAACACTTCTGGAGACACTCGGAGACACCCCCTGGCGGTCGGCCGAGCAGGGCGGGCCACCGGGAGTCGAGGGCGATCCCGCGGAGCTGCTCGACGGTGAGGGCGGGGGTCTCGCGGGTCGCCGGGGTGTGCTGGGCACCGCTGTTGAAGGCGCTGATCACCACCCGGAGGCCGTCGGCGCGCAGGGTGTCGGCGGTCCACAGCACGACCCCCGCGCCGCCCTTCTCGGCCCGGCGCAGCGCCCTGGCGGGCGGCTCGCCCTCTCGCCGGGCTGCTCGGGTGGTGACCAGCGTCCCGTCGGGCAGCGTCTCGGCGCCGCCGAACAGCTCGCCGGCCACGTCCAGCATGCCGGGCTGCACGTTCACCTGGACGAGGCTGCGCCCCTCGCCGTCGTGAAGTCCTGCCAGCAGCCGGTCACCGCGTGCCGCGGGACCGTGCCGCCGCCACCGCCCGTCGGCGCCGTCGCGCCGGTCACCGCCGCCGACCTCGCCGACGCGCCCGCCGCGTTGGTCGCCGTGACCTGGAAGGCGTACGACGTCGACGCCGCGAGCCCGGTCACGGTCGCCGACGTGCCGGTCACCGCCGTCCCCCTCGTGCCGTCGCGGTAGACCTGGCAGCCCGTGGCGCCCACGACCGCGCTCCAGGCCAGGGACACCGGCGACGACGCGGTGCCGGAGACCGTGACACCCGACGGCGCGCCCGGGACGGGGGCGGCGCCGGGTCACCGCCGCCGCCCCGTCGGGGCCGAACACCGGGACGTCGTCGGCGAGGCAGGCCGCCTGGCCGTACCAGCCGTGCGTGTGGACCGTCACCGAGCGCGTGGCGGCGCCCCTGGTGAACGTCGTCGACGGCTTCTTGCAGGTGGCGGAGCCGGGGGCCCAGGCCGACACGTCCGTGGTGCCCGTGCCGGTCGCGCCCAGGTACGCGCAGCCGCCGTGCACCCCCGTGCTCAGCGTGCAGGCCGAGTCGGGCTGGACCGCGACCGTCCGGCTGCGGCGCGCGTCGTCCTGGTCGGCCGGCGTCGCCTTCAGCGCGGCGGAGCCGCCGTGCGCCGGCGAGGAGACGGTGGTCCCGCTCCCCGCCGAGCAGGTCCGGTTCGCCAGGCCGGACCCGAACCCGGCGTTGCGGGCGTCGTCGACGTCCGCGGCGGACGCCTGGCCGATCGCCGGCACGGTGAGCGCCGGGGCGGCGGTCACCGCTGCCGCCCAGATGCGGGTACGTCTGCGTCTGCGTGCGCGGTCCACGGGGGCCTCCGGTGGGGGAGCCGAGTGGGATCCCCCGGTCGGTCCAGACCAATTCCGCTGTCACGGGTGCGGGCCGCCCACCCTTTCGGGTTCGCTTGGGATGTTCAATGTGCCCCGTTTTGGCGCGTCTTGTGCGCGAGGAGTTGCCGTCCGGCTACGGAAACGCTGTTCTCCGGTCACGGAGGCGTGGATACAGTGCTGAGGTAGTCACGCAGTGAAGTCGTCCCGGTGCGCGAGGAAGGCGCCGGCGAGCCGGACGTGGGTGGGAAACGGGGAGCTGCGCGTGCCAACAGCCATTGCCGTGACCAGTGCCGACATGGCGCTGCCGGCGCAGGACGAGCGGACCCTGCCCGCCGTCGTCCTGCGCGACCTGGACCGGCGCCCGCTGGACCAGGTGCTGACCGAGGTGCAGGGCCTGATCGAGGCGCACGGGCACGTGATCGTCGTCTGCTCGCGGGCCGCCCCGGCCGGGGTGGAGCGCCGGCTGCGCACCGTCCGGTCCCTGCTGGAGAGCGACCGCATCGCCCTGTTCCGGCCCGACCTGCCGCCGCTCGCCCTGGCCGTCCTGGCCCGCCAGTTGCGCCAGCTCGCCTCCTGCGACCTCGGCCCGGGCGTCCTCGCCTCGGCGGGCCGGCTGCTCACCCACTACCTGCACGCCGGGGCGCTGCTCGGCTCCGTCGCCCGGCTCGACCGCGTCCCCGTCGGCCTCACCTCGCACGCCCGGTCGTGGGTGCCGGGCAGCCAGTTCGGGGTGATCGCCCACCCCGAGCCGCAGCTGGTCCGGATCGGCCCGGAAGCCCGGCTCACCGGACCGGAGTTCGGGACCTGGATGCTGCTCGCCCGCGGACAGCTCCAGTCCGACTGGGTCGGTGCCACGCTCGCCCCGTCCTGGCTCGTGCAGGGCCTGCGCGAGGCCCCGCTGCCCGCGGAGTCCGCCACCTGGTGGGCAACGGGCAGGCTGATCGAGTTCTGCACCTATCTGCCCGATCTGTCGGTGCTCTACCAGCTGGTCGGCTCGGTCCGCCGGAGCAGCTGCCACTGGTGCGGCATCGACGTGATCGGCGACCGGTGCGTGTTCTGCTCCGCGACGGCACCGCCGTACGAGAACCAGCTCCAGCTCCCGGCGGGGTGACCCGCTGCCCCGACCGGAACCCCGACCCGCTCGACCCCACCCCCAACGAGGATGCACGCTTCATGAACTCCCGTCAGCGCCGCGGCGTCATACTCCTGCTCCTGTCCGTCCTGTGCGCCCTCGGCGCGTTCGCGGGCGTGCTCTCCGTCGTCGACGACGTGCAGTCCAAGGTCGGCCCCGAGGTCGCCGCGTACCGGGTGAAGGAGAACGTGGCGCCCTACACCGTGCTCACCGCCGACCGGTTCGAGCGGATCGAGATGCCCGAACGCTGGCTGTCCGACAACGCGGTCACCGACCTGCGCCAGATCCGCGGCAAGATCGCTGTCACCACCCTGCGCCGGGGCTCCCTGCTCCAGACCGACATGATCGTCGACCAGCCCGCCCTGCGGCCCGGGCAGCAGGAGGTCGCCATCATGATCGACGCGGCCACCGGAGTGGCCGGCAAGATCACGCCGGGGTCCACGGTCAACGTGTACGCCACCTTCGCGGGCGAGCGCGAGGGCACCCCCGCCCAGTCCCGGATCGTCGTGGCGAACGCCCAGGTGATCGACGTCGGCGAGCTCACCTCCCTGCAACCCGACGCGAGCGAGCGCGCCCGGCGCGCCACCGAGGCCGTGCCCATCACCTTCGCGCTGTCCACCATCGACGCCCAGCGCATCACCTACGCCGAGTCGTTCGCCGAACGCGTCCGGCTCGCCCTGGTCGCCCCCGGCGGCGACGCCACCGTCCCCGCCGAGGAACGCACCTACGAACTCGCGAAGGACAAGTGAGGCCCGCATGCCCACGAGGATCCTGCCGGCCGTCGGCGACCCGGACGCGGTCCGCTCGGTCACGACCCTGCTCAGCCAGCTCCCGGACGCCGAACCGGTGGCCCCGGTCGTCGACTCCACCCAGCTCGTCGACACCCTCGCCCGGCTGGCCGCCGAGTCCGTCGACGAACTGCCCGAGGTCGTCGTCGTCCACGAACGCATCGGCCCCGTCCCCGCCCTGGAGCTGATCCGCGAGGTGGCGCTGCGCTTCCCGGCGGTCGGCGTCATCCTCGTCACCTCCGACGCGAGCCCCGGCCTGTTCCAGGCCGCCATGGACGCCGGCGCGCGCGGCCTGGCCGCGCTGCCGCTGTCGTACGAGGAACTCGCCAACCGCGTGCAGGCGGTCGCCCAGTGGTCGGTGGGGGTACGACGGCACCTGGGCCACGGCGGTGACGTGTTCACCGGCGCCGGCGGCACCGTCGTCACGGTCAGCGGCGCCAAGGGCGGCGTCGGGGCGACCCTGGCCGCCATCCAGCTGGCGCTCGCCGCCCAGGCCTCGGGCCGCTCCACCGTGCTGGTCGACCTGGACCTCCAGACCGGGGACGTCGCCTCCTACCTGGACGTCCAGTTCCGGCGCAGCGTCGCCGACCTCGCCGCCATCACCGACATCTCCCCGCGCGTCCTCGCCGACGCCGTCTTCCGGCACGACACCGGCGTCGCCCTGCTGCTCGCCCCCGGCGAGGGCGAACGCGGCGAGGAGGTCACCGACCGCGCCGCCCGGCAGATCGTCAGCGCCCTGCGCTCCCGCTACGAGACCGTCGTCATCGACTGCGGCGCCCAGCTGAGCGGCGCCGGCGCCGCCGCGGTGGAGATGGCCGACACCGCGCTGCTGGTCACCACCCCGGACGTGGTCGCGGTCCGGGGCGCCAAACGGACCGTGCGGATGTGGGACCGGCTGCAGATCCGCAAGGCCGAGGAGACCACGGTCGTCGTCAACCGGCACACGCGCGCCACCGAGATCCAGCCGTCGCTCATCCAGCGGATCACCGGCACGCCGGTCGCCTCGACGGCCGTGCCCGCCCACTACAAGGAACTCCAGGCGGTCGTGGACGCCGGGCGGGTCCACGAGCTGGACCAGCGCAGCGCCGTGAAACAGGCCCTGTGGGCGCTCGCGGGGGAGCTGGGGCTGGTCAGGACGCCGGTGGCCGAACGCAAGGGCGGCCGGCTGCGCGGGGACCGCGGCGCGGTGAGCTTCCGGCGGCGGAGGGACGGATGACGGCGCCGCGCCGGGACGACCGCGACCGGGGCCAGGTCACCGTCGAGTTCCTCGGCATGACCCCGCTGATCATCCTGACCCTGGTCCTGCTGTGGCAGTTCGTGCTCCTGGGGTACACCTTCACGCTCGCGGGGAACGCTGCGGACGAGGCGGCACGGGCGGGCACGGCGGTCCTGGACCGCCAGGCGGCCTGCGAGACGGCGGGCGTACGGCATCTGCCGTCCGCGTGGGAGGGGGGTGCCCGGGTGACCTGCGGCGAGAGCGGCGGCCTGGTCACGGCCGAGGTGCGCCTCCAGGTGCCGGTCCTCTTCCCCGGCGCGGTCGGCTTCCCCTTCCGGGTCGAGGGCCACGCGGGGGCCGTCGTGGAGGAGACGGACTGACATGACGTACCGGCGCAGCGGCCGTGACCGCGACCGCGGGCAGGTGGCCCTGGAGTACCTCGGGTTCGTCCCGGTCCTGATCCTCGTCGCCCTGGCCGCCGTCCAGATCGGGCTGGTCGCCTACACCGCGCAGCAGGCCGGCACCGCCGCCCGCACCGGCGCGCGCAGCGCCTCGCTCGACGGGCCGTACGCGCAGGACTGCCGCGGTGCCGTCAGCTCCTGGCTGGACGCCGACTGTACGAGGGCGGACCTGGGTGACGAGGTGGAGGTCACCGCCACGATCGACATCCCGTCGGTCGTGCCCGGCTGGGACTTCGGCCCGGCCCGCAAGACCGCCACCATGCCGATGGACCACTGAGCAGGGAGAACGGCGATGAGCCTGCGGGCACGGATCAACTCCCCCGAGGAGAGCGGCAGCCGGGGCGAGGACGCGCACCTGGTCGCCTCCTACCGGGCCAAGCTCCTGGAGGAGATCGACCTCGCGGAGATGAGCGCGCTCGCGGCGGCCGAGCGCAGGGCGCGGCTGGAGCGCGTGCTCGGGCACATCATCAGCCGGGAGGGCCCGGTGCTGTCGACCGTCGAGCGCTCCCAGCTGATCCGGCGCGTCGTCGACGAGGCGCTGGGCCTCGGCATCCTGGAACCCCTCCTGGAGGACGCGTCCATCACCGAGATCATGGTGAACGGCCCGGACGCGATCTTCGTGGAGCGCGGCGGCCGGGTCGAACAGCTGCCCCTGCGCTTCGCCTCGCACGACCAGCTGATGCAGACCATCGAACGGATCGTCTCCACGGTCAACCGCCGCGTGGACGAGTCCAACCCGATGGTCGACGCCCGCCTCCCGTCCGGCGAGCGCGTCAACGTGATCATCCCGCCGCTGTCGCTGACCGGCGCCACGCTCACCATCCGCCGCTTCCCGCGCTCCTTCACGCTCCAGGAGCTGATCCACTTCGGGTCGCTGGACGAGCCGATGGTGTACCTGCTGGCGGGACTGGTGCAGGCCCGGTTCAACATCATCGTGTCCGGCGCCACCGGCACCGGCAAGACGACCCTGCTCAACGCGCTGTCCGGGCTGATCCCCGAGCACGAGCGGATCATCACCATCGAGGACTCCGCGGAACTCCAGCTCCAGCAGCACCACGTGGTCCGGCTGGAGTCCCGGCCGCCCAACGTCGAGGGCCAGGGCCAGATCACCATCCGCGACCTGGTGCGCAACTCGCTGCGCATGCGCCCCGACCGGATCGTCGTCGGCGAGGTCCGCGGCGGTGAGTCGCTGGACATGCTCCAGGCGATGTCGACCGGCCACGACGGCTCGCTGGCCACCGTGCACGCCAACAGCGCGGAGGACGCGCTGATGCGGTTGCAGACCCTGGCCTCCATGTCCGACGTGGAGGTCCCCTTCGCGGCGCTGCACGACCAGATCAACAGCGCCGTCGACGTGATCGTCCAGCTCACCCGGTTCGCCGACGGGGCCCGCCGGGTCACCGAGATCGCGCTGCTCGACAGCCACGGCGGAGAGCCGTACCGGCTGGCCACGGTCGCCCGGTTCCACGCCCGGCCGATGGCCGCCGACGGCCGGATCCACGGCGGCTTCGAGTACTTCCCGCTCACCCGCCGCACCGCCGACCGCCTCTACATGGCGAGCCAGCCCATACCCCCCGCCTTCGGCGTCGCCCAGTCCGCAGCACAACTGGCCACCCGAGAAGCCAGGTAGGCAGGAGCCGCCCCCCCATGGACCTCAAGACCCTCGTCCCGCTCACCACCGGTGTCACCCTGCTGGCCTGCGTCCTGGCCGTGGCCGGCCTGCACGCCTACGCCATGGGCAGGGCCCAGCGGCAGGACCTCGTGGACCGCCTGTCGGCCACCGGCCAGGTCCGGGCCACCGGCCGGCGGCGGTTGTTCCGCTCCCTGGACCGCCGGCTGCGCCGCACCCGGCCGGGCCGGAGGCTGGAGCTGCGGCTGGCGGCGACCGGCCTGGACGTCACCCCCGGCGAGTTCTTCGTCGCGATGCTCGTCGCGGTCGCCGGCCTGTGGCTGGTCGGGCAGGCCGCCCTCGCCCCCTTCTTCGGCCCGATCGCCGGGCTGCTGGGCGTCTGGGCGGCGGTGCAGTTCCTCAACTGGCAGCGCCAGAAACGCATCGAAAGGTTCATCGGCCAGCTCCCCGAACTCGCCCGCATCCTGGCCAACGCCACCCAGGCCGGACTCGCCCTGCGCACCGCCATCGGCATGGCGGCGGAGGAGCTGGAGGCCCCCGCGGGCGAGGAACTGGCCAAGGTCGCCAACCAGCTGGCGGTCGGCGCCTCGATGGACGAGGCGCTCGGCGAGCTCGCCGACCGGCTGCCGTCGCGCGAACTGGTGGTGCTGGTCACCACCCTGGTGCTGGCCAACCGGGCGGGCGGCCAGCTGGTCAGCGCGCTGCGCAACCTCACCGAGACGCTGGAGGAGCGCAAGGAGACCCGCCGCGAGATCCGCACCCAGCTCTCGCAGGTGAGCATCACCTCGTACGCGGTCCCGGTGATGGGCGTGGGCTCGCTGTTCCTGATGGACGGCGTCAAGGACGGCGCCCTGGAGCGGATGACCGGCTCCCCGGTCGGCCAGGCCTGCGTGATCATCGCGTTCGCGCTGTACGCCGTCGGCTTCGTCATGATCCGCCGGCTGTCCCGCATCGACGTCTGAGGAAGGGGGTTCGGCATGGCACTGCTGCTGGCACTGGTGATGGGCCTCGGCGTCTGGGGCGTCTTCGCCGGAATCCGGATGTACCGGGCGGAGGCGAAACTCCCCGCCGACCTCGCCCTCGCCCTGGAGGTCGGCGCGACCCGCACCGGCGCGGTCGACTCGCTCGTGGACCGGACGGGCATGCGCTACGCCCCCGCCGTGCTGCGCCTGATGGGCCCGAAACAGGTCGCCAAGTACCGCCGGAAGATCGACCTGGCGGGCAACCCGGGCGGCCTGACCATCGACCGCTACGCGGCCCGCAGGGCGGTGTACGGCTTCCTCGGCGGCGTCGGCGGCCTGGTGTTCCTGGTGCAGGGCAACGTGCTGATGGCCCTGCTGCTGTTCGCCTTCGGCGCCTTCTGGACGGAGGTCGGCATCTGGTCGGCGATCCGGGTGCGCCGGGACGTGATCGAGCGGACCCTGCCGGACTTCCTCGACGTCCTGGCCGTCGTGGTCAGCGCGGGCCTCGGCTTCCGCCAGGCCCTGGACCGGGTCGCCTCCCGCTACGAGGGCCCCTGGGCCGACGAACTGCGCATCACCCTGCGCCAGATGGACCTCGGCATGAGCCGCCGCCAGGCCTTCGCCGAGCTGCGGCGGCGCAACGACTCCGAGCAGGTCGCGATGTTCGTGACGGCGTTGCAGCAGGGCGAGGAACTGGGGGCGCCGATCGTGGAGACGCTGGTGTCGCTGGCGAAGGACATGCGGCGCACGGACGCGCAGAACGCGCGGCGCAAGGCGGCGCGGGCGGTGCCCAAGGCCACCATGATGATCACGACGTTCATGGTGCCGGCGACGATGCTGCTGCTCGGCGCGGGGCTGCTGCTGGGGTCGGGCACGGACTTCGGAACGATCACGGGTGAGTGACGCCATGACGATCGCACCGACGGAACGGAACGGGCCGAGGCGGCCGCGCCGCCGACCCCGACGCGCGGAGCCGGCGGCGCCGGCCGTGGGGGGCACGAGGGACGCGGGGGCCGCGGGGGCCGCGGCGGCCGTGGTGACTCCGGTGGCTTCGGCGGCGGGGGTGGCTTCGGCGGCCTCGGCGGCTTCGGCCGCGGAGGAGTCGGCAGTCCCGGTGACGGGGGCGGCGTCGGCGGCTCCGGTGACTGAGAGGGCTTCAGCGGCCCCGGTGTCCCCGGAGGCTTCGGTGTCTCCGGCGGACTCGGTGACGGCGGTGACTCCGGTGGTGCCGGCTCCATCGGTGGCTGGGGTGGTCCCGGTGGCTTCGGTATTTCCGGCGGACTCGGTGTCTCCGGCGGACTCGGTGTCTCCGGCGGTGTCGGTGTCGGTGGCGGCGGCTTCGGAGGCTCCGCCGGCTCCGGCGGTCCAGGTGGCTCCGGGTGCGCCGGCGGCGTTGGTCACCGCGGTGGTGCCGGGGACCCGGGTGCAGGGCGGGAAGCCGGGCCCGGCCGGTGGCGCGGCGGCGTCGCCCGCCGCGGCGCCCGCGCCGTCGATCCAGGTCAACGCCTTGCAAGCGGTGTGCCGCCAGGTCTTCGGCTTCCGCCTCGCCATGATCGCCCTGGCCGCCCCCGCGGCCCTCCTCAACGCCTCCCCGGGCCTGGGCGTACGCCTTGTCGGCGCCGCGGTGGTGGTCACCTTCATGGCCTCCTACGTCCTGTTCCGGGACTGGGAACGCTTCGGCCCCTTACTCCTGCGCCACCCCACCCTCCTCGCCCTCGACACCCTCGTGGGCTCCCTTCCCCTGATCTCGGCCGGCCCCGACAGCACCCTCGCCTACGTCAGCGTCTGCACCCCGCTCCTCGCCGGCCTGGTCTACGGCTGGCGAGGCGCCGCGGTGTTCGCCTCGCTCCAGTCCCTGATCCTGCTCCTGGTCCACGCCACCCTCGCGCGCACGCCCGACGCGACCCCCGCCGAGACCCTCCTCCTCCCCGGCCTCTGCCTGATCACGGGCGCGCTCGGCTCCACGCTGCGCAACCTCATGCTCCGCTTCGGGGCGGCCACCCACGCCCTGACGGCGGTCCAGGCCCGCCTGGCCGTCACGGAGGCGGTGGCGGCGGAACGCGCCCGACTCGCCCGCGAACTGCACGACTCGGTGGCCAAGACCCTGCACGGCGTGGCCCTGGCGGCGGACGGCCTGGCCGGCTCGGCCGACCGGGCGGACCCCTCCCTGCTCCGACGCCAGGCGGAGTTGGTGGCCCGGTCCGCCCGCCGGGCCGCGGCCGAGTCCCGCGAGCTCCTCACCGACCTGCGCCGGGAGTCCGACCCCGCCCACGGCATCGACGTCCTGACCGAACTGTGCGCCCGCGCCGCCGACTTCACCGCCCGCACCGGCGTCCCCGCCGCCTGCCACCCCACCGGCCAAACCGCCGTACCCCTCGTCCCCCCGGCGGTGGCGCGCCAGCTCCTCACCATCACCGCCGAGGCCATGGAGAACGCCCACCGCCACGCGGGCCCCGCCCGCGTCGACGTCAGCGCGGGCGTCCACGGTGACCTGCTCGTCCTCAGCGTCCACGACGACGGCCGCGGCCTGCCCCCGGGGACCACCCTCGAAGACCTCCGCCGCACGGGCCACTTCGGCCTGGTCGGCATGGTGGAACGGGCCGCCTCGGTCGGCGCCCGTATCCGCATCGGCCGGGGCGAGCACCCCACCGGCACGGAGGTGCGCCTGGAGCTTCCGCTGGCGGCCCTCCATTCGGACCCGTCCTGACCGTCCCGCACCCGAGAGGAGGCCGGCCGATGCCGGACGACCAGCGACCACCCGCCCCCCGCTCTCCCGCCGACTTCCCGCCGCCCCCACCACCGGCGGCCGCGTCGCTGCGCGTGGTGGTGGCCGACGACAACCCCGTGGTCCGCGCGGGTCTCACCGCCCTGCTCTCCGGCCGCGCGGACATCACGGTCGTGGCGGAGGCGGCGGACGGCCGGGAGGCGTACGAGGCGGCCCGCGCCCACCGTCCCGACGTGATCCTGCTGGACGTCCGGATGCCGGGCGTGGACGGCATCGCGGCACTGCCGTACCTGGTCCCGCTGGCCCCCGTCGTCATGCTCACCTACAGCCGGGAGTCGGAGATCGTCCAGGAGGCCCTGCGGCGCGGGGCGGGCGGATACCTGGTCCACGGCGAGTTCACGGCGGACCAACTGGTGACGGCGGTCCGGGACGCCGATCGGGGCAGGCCGCACTTCACGCCCACCGCGGCGGGAGCGCTCCTGGCCCAACTCGGAGATGCGACTGCAAATTCTGACGGGCCGTCTCCCGGCGTTCCATCAGAAACGCTTTCGCAGATGCAACCATCTGTGGCACAGTCGTCGTCATACCGGTCACGGTTCCAACTCAGCACGAGGGAGGCGGAGATCATGGACCTCATCGCGTCCGGCATGAACAACCAGGACATCGCCGCCACGTGCTTCATCAGTGAGAAGACGGTCAAGAACCACATCAACCGCATCTTCGCCAAGCTCCACAGCGCCAGCCGCTCGGAAGCCACCGCGAAGTGGCTGGGACTGGGGTGAACGCGATGGACCGCCGGCCGACTCGCGATTGGGCCCACGATTGGGCCCCGGGGCCCTGTGCCGCTCCCGGCGTCCCGCCGTACGCTCCCGCCACCGAAGCCGAGCCACCCGGAGGGGAACGCCATGAACAACTGGATCCACACCACGGTCTCGTACCTCCGCCGCACCGCCCGCCAGGACAAGGGCCAGACGGCGGTGGAGTACCTGGGAATCATCGCGGTGGTGGTGGCGATCGTGTTGGCGATCACGGGTACGGACATCGGCAACACGATCTACACCGCGATCACCGACAAGATCTCGGAGGTCGTGGGCGGCTGACACGGTCGAGCGAGTACGACGACGCGGGGCAGGCTTTCCCCATCTACATCACGGTGGTGGCGGGCCTGCTCTTCCTCGCGTTCGCGTACCTCGCGGTCGGCCAGGCCGCGGCGACTCGCAACGAGGCTCAGACGGCGGCGGACGCCGCGGCACTAGCAGCAAGGCCGTGAAGTTTGCGGCTGGTGCGTGTTGTCAAGGGCCTGCGCTCGCGAGG
>NZ_JBHMCY010000028.1:0-89432 GCF_042430725.1 Streptomyces cinereospinus
TTGCTCGTCTCACCCACTTGACGACCCCACCCCACCGCAAACTTCACGGCCTTGGCACTAGCAGCGGGTCAGGAATTACGGGACCAGCTCGCAGGGCAGTGGCTGGACAACGTGCTGGACCCCGACTCGTGGCACGACATCTTCGGCGGTGATGTTGAGCTCCTCGGCGACCCTTGCGCACGCGCGGACCAGCTCGCGGCGCTGAACGGGGCTCATGTCCAGGGCTGCTTGGCGGAGGGCCTGCTGGGCTACAGAGTCGAGGTCGAGACCGACGAGCCCGTAGGGGACACCATCGTGCCCGGTACCGAGGGGCGATTCGCGACGGCATCCGCCGTCGCGGTCGTGGAGCCACGTTGCACGTTCGACCCGCCCGGCGAGGATGCGGGAGACGATGTCCTCCCCACTCTCGACTGCGAGGAGCAGTGGGAGTTGGACCCCGACAACCTGGACGTTCTTCCGGAGCCCGAGGACCTCTTCGACGTCCATCTGGCCGACTGACAAGCGAACGACGAGTGACGAAGGAAGCAGAGGCATGAGCGTTCGGTTCACGACGAAGGCGCGCAGGGGAGCGGTCGCACTGTCCCTTGCGGCCGGATTGGCCCTCGGAGTGGCCGGCTGCGGCACCGGCGGCGGCCAGGACGACAAGCCGGACACTTCGGCCTCCGCTTCGCAGGACCGGGGATCCCAGCCGACTCCCCAGGAGGGTCAGGATGAAGCGCTCCTCGCGGAGTTGAAGGGTCCGGACGGTCTTCTGCTCCAGGTGACGTCCGCTCAGCGTGACGCGGGGGGATTCGTCACGGTCAGCGGCAACCTCAAGAACGACGGTGCCGAGCGAGTCACCGTGAACGGTGCGGTGAGGGGCAACGAGACCGAGATCCTGCGGCACGGAATGTCGCTCGGTGGTGCGACGCTCGTCGACAGCAAGGACAAGAAGCGTTATTACGTGCTGCGCGACACGGACGGCCGTCCACTGACGACCACCGGCTTCTCTTCACTGAAGGCGGGTGAGTCGCTGGCTGTCTTCATGCAGTTCCCGTCCCCGCCGGCGAGCAGCGCCGAAGTCATTCTGCAACTGCCCACCTTCGCCAGCGCCACCTTCCCCGTCTCCGGTTGAGGCCCCCATGACCCACACCCGCCTCGCCGCCACCCTCACCCTCACGGTCACCACCGCCACCCTCCTCCTCACCACCACCTTCCACGGCGCCACCGCGGCGTACGCCGAGGACAGCCCCAGCGTCCCCCCGGGCACCGAGGCCACCGCCTCCGCCCCCGTCGAGGTCGACCCCAACGACCCCGACCTGAAGATCCCGGAAGGCGCCACCCTCGCCGAGCCCAAGGTCCTCGACATCAAGCAGGTCGTCGAGGACCAGAGCGGGGAGGAACGCCGTGAGGACACCAACGCGGACGTGAAGTTCGCCCTCCAGGCCGAGGTCCTGTTCGGCAAGGACAGCGCGAGGCTCAGCTCCGCCGCGCAGGCCCGCATCCTCGCCATCGCCGAGGAGATCAAAACCCAGAACGCGACGAAGATCCGCGTCTTCGGCTTCACCGACGACCTCGGCTCCTCCGCCCACGGCGACGCCCTGTCCCGCCGCCGTGCCAACGCCGTGCACGACGTCCTGGACTCGGAGCTGAACGACCCGAACGTCACCTTCGAGGTCCGCGGCTACGGCGAGCAGTACCCCATCGCGGACAACTCCTCGGAGTCCGGCCGCAAGAAGAACCGCCGCGTCGAGGTCTCCTTCCCGCGCGGAGCGAGCTGACCGGAGCGCCCCGAGGGCCGCCCCGCCCGCCCCACCGCCGGGCGACGGGCGGCCCGGTGCGCGTCGCCCGGCGTTCACCCACATGAAGCGGTTCCGTCCCGGTCACGTGGGCCTCGGTCACCTCGGTCACCTCGGTCTCCCCGCGTCGTCATCACGGAGCCCCCGGGCAGCTCGGGCACCACTCGGATGCTGCCGGGTCGTCAACCACGACACCGGCGCCGTCCCGACCTCGGGCAGCGGTGCGGGCACCATCCCTTCCCGCAGACCTCGCTGAGAAAGGTCACGTTCGACGTCACCGGTGCGAGCGGCGCACCGCGGGTGGCCGAGTTCGAGACCTACGCCGGATGACGGCACACGTCCGCCGCCCACGGCGGCCCGGCCGTACGAGGGCCGGCGACCACGGGTACCGGCCCGGGCGCCGGGCCCCGGCGGTCGCCGGGGCGCCGGTGCCTCAGCCCCGCGCCGCCGCCACCGACACCCGGACCCCCACCCGCAGCCCCCACCCCGCCATCGTCCCGGCGCCCGCCTCCAGCACGTGCCGGGCCCGCGGCCGCGGCAGGCCGAGCCGCCCCGGCCGCATGGTGCGGACGGCGACGACGACCAGGTGCCGGTCGAGGTAGGCGACGTCGATCGGGAAGCGCATCCGGACGGTGTGGACGCTGTTCGCGGGGGACAGCAGGAGCGCACCGTCCACCGCGTCCCGCCCGAGCAGTCCCCTCGTACGGGCCCGGTACGACGTGGCGAGCTCCAGCGGCACCGTCGCACCCCCGGGCACCACCAGCTCCCCCCGCCCGTCCCGCCAACGCCGCCGCCCCATGTCCGGGCCCCCTCCGCCGTCCGTCCGCATCCGGTGTGCGCACCGACCGTATCCGCAGCGGGCCGCCCGCGCCCGGCTTAGCGCCCGGCTTAGCGCCCGGCCTCGCGTCCGGCCCCGGTTCAGCGCCGCAGCGCCCACCGCTGCACCGACTCCAGCGGCCCGTGCGGGAAGCGGCGCAGCCACAGGGTCGAGCCCACGACGAGGAGCGCGCACACCAGCGTCCACATCGCCATCACCCACCACGGCCCGCCGTCCGGCCCGAACCGTTCGGCCAGGCCGAGGCCGACGCCGTAACAGAGCAGCGCGCACAGCACGTTCTGCAGGACGTACGACGACAGGGCGGTGCGGCCGACCGAGGACAGGCCGTGGACGACGGCCGCGGGGAGACGGCCGCGGTCGAGCACGACGCCGATCAGGCCCAGGTAGCCGAGTGCGACCAGCGGGGCCGCCACGTAGCGGCCGAGGAAGAAGAAGTCCTCACCGCCCAGGGTGAGCGCCGCGTTGCACGGGACGCCCACGCCCAGGCCCCAGACCGCCATACGCGTGCGCAGCCGGCGGCCCCGCCCGGTCGGGGCGAAGGCGCCGGCGCGGTACAGGCGGACGCCGAGCAGGAAGAGGAAGACCAGCAGGCCGAAGCTGAGGACCGGCTCCATGCGCAGGGCGACGGCGTTCTCCAGCCGGAAGGCGATCTGCTCCGGCCAGCTGCCGCGCGCGTACAGCTCCACGGACCGCGCGGAGGCCCGGTCCGGCGCCGAGCCGTCGGTCACCAGGGCCGCCGTGATCAGCGACATCACGGCCAGGTGCAGGCTCACCGCGAGCCACGTCACCCCGCGCCGCACCCGCTCGGAGCACACCAGCAACCGCGCGACCAGCAAAGCCGTGACGGCGTAGCCCATCAGCACATCGAAGCCGAACACCAGGACGAAGTGGAGCGTGCCCTCGGCGAGGAGGAACAGGGCGCGGGGCCGGTAGCCGCGCGGCCAGGGCGTGCCGTGCCGCCAGGCGGAGTCGTACTGGATGGCCAGTCCCACACCGAAGAGGACCGTCAGCAGGGACAGGAACTTGCCGTCCGCCAGGAAGCGGAACAGCGCCTCCACCGGTTCCGTCCACGGGTCCGCCATGGGCGCGCCCTGGAGGTACGTCCACTCCGAACCGGGCGTGGCGAAGATCCAGACGTTCGTCATCAGGGTGCCGAGGATCGCCACCCCGCGCAGGACGTCCAGCAGCGGGAGCCGGCCGCCGGGGACGGGGCGGGAGGCCCTGGCGTCCGCGGACGTACGGGTGCTGTTCGAGGGGATACCAGGCATACCTCCAGGCTCCCGGCACATCCCGCCGGGAACGTCCTGCGGCCGGACGAAACCGCCGTACATCCTTCGATGCACCGCCGGCCGGGCCGACGCGCCCGCGGGTGAAGCGGTTGTCCGGGCGCGGAAGGGTGGGTAGGAAGGGCGCATGACCGGACTCGGCGCTGTCTTCCGTCCCCAACTGCCCCCCGAACGGCTGCGTGCCCTCGCCCGACTGGCCGACGAGACCGGCCTGGACGAGTTGTGGCTGTGGGAGGACTGCTTCCGCGAGGGCGGCGTCTCCACCGCCGCGGCCGCCCTCGCCTGGACCGAGCGGGTCCGGATCGGTGTCGGGCTGCTCCCCGTGCCGCTGCGCAACGTCGCCGTCACCGCGATGGAGGCCGCCTCCCTGCACCGCATGTTCCCCGGCCGCCCGGTGCTCGCCGTCGGGCACGGCGTGCAGGACTGGATGGGACAGGTCGGGGCCCGCGCCGAATCCCCGCTGACGCTGCTGAGCGAGCATCTGGCCGCGCTCCGGGCGCTGTTGCGCGGCGAGCGGCTCACCACCGAGGGCCGGTACGTCCGCCTCGACGACGTCGCCCTCGACTGGCCGCCGCCGGCCCCGGTCGAGATCCTCGCCGGCGCCACCGGCCCGCGCACGCTGCGGCTCTCCGGCGAGGCGGCGGACGGCACGGTCCTGACCGCGGCCACACCCCTGGAGGGCGTCCGCCGGGCCCGCACCGTCATCGAGGAGGGGCGGGCGTCGGCCGGTCGCACCGACCCGCACCGCGTCGTCGTCTACCTGCTCACCGCCACCGGCCCGGACGCCGAAGGCCGCCTGCGCGCCGAACTCGCCGCCGAGGGCGTCGCCGACGTCCCCGGCCTCGGTGTCGCCGGGGACGCGCGGGACGTCGCCCAGGCCGTCGAGCGGCTCACCGAGGCCGGCGCGGACACGGTGATCCTCCAGCCGACCGGCGACGAGCCCGACCCCGAGGGCTTCATCCGCTTCGCCGCACAACAGGTCCGACCCCTCCTCCCGTAGCCGTCCGCCGAGGGGAAGGGCCTGGGGGCCGCCGTTCCGCAGCCGGTGGCCGGGCCGGAGGGGCGGTCCGGGCATCGCCGTCGCGTAGCCGTCCGCCTGGGCCGGTGGGGGGTGGTCCGGGGGGTGTTGGTCCGTAGCGGGCCCGCCGGGCCGGAAGGGCGGCCCGCGGGTCGTTGTTCCGTAGCCGGCCGCCGGGCCGAGGGATGGCCCGGCGGCCGGCTCCGCAGCCCCGCCGGGCCGGAGGGGTGCCCAGGGGTGCCGTGCCGTAGCCGGCGGCGGGCCGGTAGGCGGGTGGCTTGGGGGTTGCCCTCCCGTACCGGCTGCCGGGCCGGAGAGGTCGCCTGCGGGTCGTTGCTCCGCAGCCGGCCAGCGGGTCCGGGCGGTGGCCGGCCGAGGGTGTTTGGGCCGGGTGCGGGCGGTGGCCGGCCGAGGGTGTCTGTGCCGGTCCGGGCGGGGCCGGCCGAGGGCGTCCGTGCCGGGTGCGGGCGTGGGCCGTCCGGGACGCGGTCTGCCGGAAGTCGGCGGAGGGCGTGCGGGTGCGGGCGGGGGCCGCTCGGTACGCGTCCTGGTGGAAATCGGCGGAGGGTGTGAGGGGTGCGGGCGGGGGCCGTCCGGGACGCGGTCTGCCGGAAGTCGGCGGAGGGCGTGCGGGTGCGGGCGGGGGCCGCTCGGTACGCGTCCTGGTGGACATTCGGCGGCGGTCGCCGGCCGCGTCCGGGACGATCGGGCGCATGCAGCACGGACAGCGCCGCACCGGACCCCACCGCACCTTCGAGGAACTCGTCGCCGAAGGGGCCGCCGTGCCCACCGAAGGATGGGACTTCTCCTGGTTCGAGGGGCGGGCCACCGAGGCGCGGCCGTCCTGGCGGTACGCCGAGTCGCTGGCCGGGCGCCTGGCGGGCGCGCGGGCCGCCCTCGACGTCCAGACCGGCGGCGGCGAGGTCCTCGGCCTCGCGCTCGGCGCCGCCCCGCACCGGCCCCGGCCGGTCGCCGCGACCGAGGGGTGGCCGCCGAACGTCGCCAGGGCGACCGCCCTGCTCCGCCCGTACGGCGTCGTGGTCGTCGCCGTCCCGGACGACGCGCCGCTGCCCTTCGCCGACGGCGCCTTCGACCTGGTCTCCAGCCGCCACCCCGTCCGGCCCCACTGGAACGAGATCGCGCGGGTGCTCCAGCCCGGCGGTACGTACGCCGCGCAGCACGTGGGACCGGCCAGCGTCTTCGAACTCGTGGAGTACTTCCGCGGACCGCGGCCCGAGGAGCAGCGCGGCGCCCGCCACCCCGACCGCGAGCGCGCGGACGCGGAGGCGGCGGGACGTGAGGTGGTCGTGCTGCGCGCGGAGCGGTTGCGCAGGGAGTTCCACGACATCGCCGCCGTCGTCCACTTCCTGCGCAAGGTGGTCTGGATGGTGCCGGACTTCACCGTCGAGGCGTACGAGGACAGGCTGCGCGCCCTGCACGAGCGGATCGCGACGGAGGGCCCCTTCGTGGCCCACAGCACCCGCCACCTCTTCGACGTCCGCAAGCCGGCCGGTACCGGCTGACCGGCCGGCCGGCGCGCACCGGCCGGCGCACCGGCCGACCGGTCCGGCGCCGGATTGGCCGGGAACCGCCGCTCCGGGCGCACTCCCGGGCCCGCCCCCGGGAAGCTGTTCGCTCCGCACGCTCCCGCGCACGCCCAGGAGAGCAGCCCGGCCCTGGAAGCGGTCGCCCTCGCCCCGCGTCGGCAGCACCGGACGGTGACGGCGCGGGACGCCCCGACCACGGCCCCGGGCGCCCGACCTGAGACCGAGTCCCGACGAACGTTGGCCAGGGTTTTCCACATCGTTATCAGTGACCCCTCGCGTCACCCCTGACCCCTCACGTAAGTTCAGACCAAGGTAATTCGCGCCAGCAAAGTCGCGCGGATGGCACCGCGCAGTGGAGGGGGCTGCGCGGCGCCCCGGGCCCGTTGCCGATCGTCAAGGTGCCGTCAAGGGGCGGGTAGCCCATCAGGGGGACGCCGGACAAGTCCTGTATGTCCTCTGCGATGCGGCCACGGAAAGGCCGTGAACCAGGCATTCCGCGGCCACCGGCGCGTCGCCGGGCGATTTCGGAGCGTAGTTGTGGCGCGCTGATGCACGCAGCAGCCCTTACGAAGGGTTATGGTGGAAGCCCCCCCTCGGGCCGGTCCGTCTCCCCCCCACGGACCGGCCCGTTTTTTCGCGCCCCCACCCGTTGGGGCGCTGTCATGGCACGGGGGTAGGCTTCGCCCCCGGGGACCGTCACACGGACAGACGTCGCGCCCGGCCGCACCTGTCCGATCCGTACGGAGGGGCTGACAATCACGTGAACCTGCGCGACAAGCTGCGCGGCCTGCTGGTCAGGCTGTACGCACGCCGGGTGGAAGGTCACCTGGACCACGCTCAGGTGCCCCAGCACATCGGCGTCATCATGGACGGCAACCGGCGCTGGGCGAAGGCCTCGGGATCCACCGCCGTGCACGGCCACCGGGCCGGTGCCGAGAAGATCGAGGAGTTCCTCGGCTGGTGCACCGAGACGGACGTCCAGGTCGTCACCCTCTGGCTGCTGTCGACGGACAACTTCGACCGGCCGCAGGAGGAGCTCGTCCCGCTGCTCGGCATCATCGAGGACGTCGTGCGCACCCTCGCCGCCGACGGCCGCTGGCGGGTGCACCACGTCGGCACCCCCGACCTGCTGCCCGGCCCGATGCAGACCGCGCTGAAGGAGGCCGAGGAGGCCACCGCGCACGTCGACGGGATACTGGTCAACGTCGCCATCGGCTACGGCGGCCGGCAGGAGATCGCCGACGCCGTCCGCTCGATGCTGCTCGACGCCGCCGACAAGGGCCGTTCCGTGGCGGAGGTCGCCGAGGCCGTCGACGTCGACACGATCGGCCGCCACCTCTACACGGGTGACCAGCCCGACCCCGATCTGGTCATCCGCACCAGCGGCGAGCAGCGGCTGTCCGGTTTCATGCTGTGGCAGACGGCCCACTCGGAGTACTACTTCTGTGAGGTCTTCTGGCCGGCCTTCCGCAAGGTCGACTTCCTGCGCGCCCTGCGCGACTACGCGGCACGCCACCGCCGGTACGGCGGCTGACGGACCCGCACGGACATCCCGGGCGTACCGCGCTTCACGCGGAGTTCATCGGCGCGCCGTCATATGCCGTGGCATGGCGGCGCGTTTCGACGGGCATAAACCCAGCAGGTCGACGCCCGAACCACGGGTGTCGGATCTCAGCGGACGGCACGGGGCCGTCCGCCCGGGAGGCCCCTTGCACCAGCCCGATCGTGCGGTCACCGCACGGACGAAGAGGCGACAGGGCCGGTTCCGGCCCGTGCATCGCGGCCGGCAACCGGTCCAGATCGTCTCCGTCGCTCCCCGACCTCATCCGAGGGGGTACGTCCTTCCGTGGTGACCAGCACAAAGCGCCACAAGCCCGACCGGCGCACCTATGTTCTCGACACCAGCGTCCTGCTGGCCGACCCGAACGCACTGAGCCGCTTCGACGAGCACGAGGTCGTGCTCCCGGTCGTCGTGGTCACGGAGCTGGAGGCCAAGCGGCACCATCCCGAACTCGGCTACTTCGCCCGGCAGGCCCTGCGTCTGCTCGACGACTACCGCGTGCGGTACGGCCGTCTGGACGCCCCCATCCCGACCGGGGACCTCGGCGGAACGCTCCGTGTCGAGCTCAACCACTCGGACCCCAGTGTGCTGCCGACCGGCTACCGCCTGGGGGACAACGACTCCCGCATCCTCGCGGTGGCGCGGAACCTGCAGGCCGAGGGGTTCGACGTCACCGTCGTGTCGAAGGACCTCCCGCTCAGGATCAAGGCCTCCTCCGTCGGTCTGCTCGCCGAGGAGTACCGCGCGGAACTGGCCATCACGGACTCCTCCGGCTGGACCGGGATGTCCGAACTGACCCTGCCCGGCGAGCAGGTGGACATCCTCTTCGAGGAGGGCCACGTCCACGTCCCCGAAGCCGCCGACCTGCCCGTCCACACGGGCCTGACCATCCAGTCCGAGCGCGGAAAGGCACTCGGCCGGGTGACGCCGGAGGGCACCGTCCGGCTGGTGCGCGGCGACCGCGAGGCGTTCGGCATCAAGGGCCGCAGCGCCGAGCAGCGCATCGCGCTGGACCTGCTGCTCGACCCGGACATCGGGATCGTGTCGATGGGCGGCCGGGCGGGCACCGGCAAGTCGGCGCTGGCGCTGTGCGCGGGGCTGGAGGCGGTCCTGGAGCGCCGACAGCACGAGAAGATCATGGTCTTCCGCCCGCTGTACGCGGTGGGCGGGCAGGAACTGGGCTATCTGCCCGGTACCGAGGCCGAGAAGATGAGCCCCTGGGCGCAGGCGGTCTTCGACACGCTCTCCGCGGTCACCAGCCGCGAGGTCATCGAGGAGGTCACCGCGCGCGGGATGCTGGAGGTGCTCCCGCTCACCCACATCCGCGGCCGCTCGCTGCACGACGCGTTCGTGATCGTGGACGAGGCGCAGTCACTGGAACGCAATGTGCTGCTGACCGTGCTGTCCCGGATCGGCGCCAATTCCCGGGTCGTTCTGACGCACGATGTGGCGCAAAGGGACAATTTGCGGGTGGGCCGGTACGACGGTGTGGTCGCCGTCGTCGAGAAACTGAAGGGGCATCCGCTTTTCGCCCATGTGACCCTGACGCGGTCCGAGAGGTCCCAGATCGCGGCGCTTGTGACCGAAATGCTGGAGGACGCAGCGATCTGACGCCTACGCCCCACGAAGGGGCGGTCACCGGGTAGTTGGCGCCGTTCGGCAAAGGCATCAGAGCCTAGCCGGGCGGCGCCTTCGCGCGTCCCGCTTTTCTGGAAACTGTGGGGGCCAAGTGGCATGTGAGCTTTCACACGCAACTCGGAATTGCCTTGCGGCGCCGGGTTACGGCAGAGTCTCACTCCTGTCAGGCCCCGCATGCGACACACCTGTACCCCTGGGGGTGCCCCCGCACTTCCGTGGTGGGGGAGGTACGGCACCACCGGAGCACCACAGCCAATTCCATAGCGTCGTCGTATGCCGCCCGCGCACCATCGGGCGCTCCTCAGCCGGGAGTTGCCCACCGGGCCCGTGCCTTCCGTGACCCGCAGTTGGGGAGGCCAGTGCCAGGGGCACGATCGCGTCCGCCAGGGTCACCGAAGCGGGCGATGCTGGAAGGAAACCGTGTGAGCCGGATTTCGGTCCGGGGATTCGCAGTGGCCTCGGCCACCGCGGTCACCGCTGTCGGAAGCGTCGTCGGCGTTGCCTCGGGCAGCACCGCGCAGACCAATGACGCCGAGGCGGCGGCAACCGACCTGACGCTCCTCGCGGACATACCCGCGGGCCAGCAGGCCCAGGTGCAGACCGCGTCCCTCACGCAGCAGGCCGACGTCATGGCCATCGCCGCGGACGCGAGCGCCAAGAAGGAGGCGGAGGAGGCGGCGCGCAAGGCGGCCGCCGAGACCGCGATCGCGAAGAAGGAGGCCGCCGAGAAGGCGGCCCAGGCAGCCCAGGCAGCCCAGGAGGCCAAGGAGCGCGAGGAGGCGGAGCAGGAGGCGGCGGCCAGCCGTTCCGCCGTCCGGGAGGCGTCCACCTTCGCCGTCCAGAGCTCGTACTCCATCGCCCAGATCCAGGCGATGGCCGCGTCGATGGTGCCGGGCGACCAGTTCCAGTGCTTCAGCAACATCGTGGACCACGAGTCCGACTGGAACTACCAGGCGGTCAACCCCTCCTCCGGCGCCTACGGCCTCTTCCAGGCGCTGCCCGGCTCCAAGATGGTCTCCGCCGGCGCCGACTGGCAGACCAACCCGGCCACCCAGATCAAGTGGGGCCTGAACTACATGAACGAGCGCTACGGCAGCCCCTGCGGCGCCTGGTCGTTCTGGCAGGCCAACCACTGGTACTGAGCCCCGGTCGGGTAGCCACCCACGCGACTTCTCCCAGCCCCTCACCGTCCTTCGGTGAGGGGCTTCTGGCATGTACGGTCGGACGGGACGACTCCGGGGGGAGTGGTGGGGACAGTTGGGGGAAAGGGACGCATCATGTCGCGAGTGCCAGGGTGGCTCGGCCGGGTCGGTACCCGGCTGACCGAGATGGGGCAACGGTGGGAACAGCGCCGTGCCGAGGCCGAGAGAGCCCACGCCGAGCCGGAGCCGGAGCCCGAGGAGTCGGCCAAGGCTGGCGCGCCCGGATACGCGCCCGCCGTCCCGGCGGTGACCCGTTCCGAACCGGCGCACGCCGTGCCGTGGGGGATGCGGGTGGCCGCCGAGGCCGGATGGCGGCTGCTGGTGCTGGCGGGCACCGTGTGGGTGCTGATGCGGGTGATCAGCGCCGTACAGCTGGTGGTGCTGGCCTTCGTGGCGGCGCTGCTCATCACGGCGTTGCTGCAGCCCACGGTGGCGTGGCTGCGGCGGCACGGGGTGCCGCGGGGACCGGCGACGGCGATGACCGCGATCCTCGGGTTCGTGGTGATGGGGCTGATCGGCTGGTTCGTGACCTGGCAGGTCATGGAGAACATCGACAACCTCTCCAGTCAGGTGCAGGACGGCATCGACGAGTTGCGCCGCTGGCTGCTGGACAGTCCGTTCCACGTCACGGACAAGCAGATCAACGACATCGCCGAGAACCTGCGCGAGGCGGTCGGGGCCAACACCGAACAGATCACCAGCGCGGGCCTGGAGGGCGTCACGGTCGTCGTCGAGGCGCTCACCGGGATTCTGCTGGCGGTGTTCTCGACGCTGTTCCTGCTCTACGACGGGCGGCGGATCTGGGAGTGGACGCTGAAGCTGGTGCCGGCGGCGGCCCGGCCGGGCGTCGCGGGGGCCGGACCCCGGGCGTGGCGGACGCTCACGGCGTACGTGCGCGGCACGGTGATAGTGGCTCTGATCGACGCCATCTTCATCGGCCTCGGCATCTACTTCCTGGACGTGCCGATGGCGGTGCCGCTGGCGGTGTTCATCTTCCTCGGGGCGTTCGTCCCGCTGGTGGGTGCCGTGGTCTCCGGCGCGCTGGCGGTGGTCGTGGCCCTCGTCACGCAGGGCGTCTTCACGGCGGTGATGACGCTGGTCGTGGTGCTCGCCGTGCAGCAGATCGAGGGCCACATCCTGCAGCCGTTCATCCTCGGGCGGGCGGTGCGGGTGCACCCGCTGGCGGTGGTGCTGTCGGTGGCGGCCGGCGGCCTGGTGGCCGGGATCGGCGGCGCGGTGGTGGCGGTGCCGCTGGTGGCGGTCACCAACACCGTCGTCGGCTATCTGCGGGCCTACTCCCACGAGCGGGCCGTACGCCAGTCCCCGCGCCCCCGCGGGGCCACCGCGTCGGACGCCGCTCCGGCCGCGACCGACCGCCCGCCCGGCTCGGCCGGCTGAGCCGCGACGCCGGGACCCCGCCCACCGACGGTGGACGGGGTCCTTTCGCGCGGCGCGCGGTCGCCGCGGGACTACTCGGCGAGCGCCGCCTCGGCGTCCAGGGTCACCGCCACCGCCTGCACGACGGAGGCGATCTTGAAGGACTCCTGGACGACCTCGCGGTCGACGCCGGCCTTGCGCAGGACCTGCTCGTGCGAGTCGAGGCACATGCCGCAGCCGTTGATGGCGGAGACGGCGAAGGACCACAGTTCGAAGTCGACCTTGTCGACGCCCGGGTTGCCGATGACGTTCATCCGCAGGCCCGCGCGCAGGGTGCCGTACTCGTGGTCGGACAGCAGGTGGCGGGTGCGGTAGAAGACGTTGTTCATCGCCATGACGGCCGCGGCGGCCTTCGCCGCCGTGTACGCCTCCGGCGACAGCGCCGCCTTCGCCTCCGGCTCCAGCTCCCGCAGCACGATCGGGGAGCGGGAGGCGATCGCCGTCGCCAGCACCGTGCCCCACAGCTGCTGGGCCGGCAGGTCGGAGTTGCCGATGACCGAACCCAGGTTGAGCTTCAGGTCCTTGGCGTAGTCCGGTATGCGGGACTTCAGGGAGTCGAGGGACATGCGCCGCTCACTCCCCGGCCAGCAGGGCGACCGGGTCGAGGGTGTCCTGGCCCTTGGTCCAGTTGCACGGGCACAGCTCGTCCGTCTGGAGGGCGTCCAGGACCCGCAGGACCTCCTTGGGGTTACGGCCGACGGAGCCGGCGGTCACCATGGAGAACTGGATCTCGTTGTTCTGGTCGACGACGAAGACCGCGCGCTTGGCGAAGCCCTCCTCGTCCTCGATGCCCAGCGCGCGCATCAGCTCGTGCTTGGAGTCGGCCATCATCGGGAACGGCAGGTCGCGCAGATCGTCGTGGTCCTTGCGCCAGGCGTGGTGCACGAACTCGGAGTCACCGGAGAAGCCGAGGATCTGCGCGTCGCGGTCGGCGAACTCGTCGTTCAGCTTGCCGAAGGCGGCGATCTCGGTCGGGCACACGAAGGTGAAGTCCTTGGGCCAGGCGAAGATCACCTTCCACTTGCCCTCGTAGGTCTTGTGGTCGATCTTCTCGAACTCGTTGCCCTTCTCCAGCGAGACGCAGGCGGTCAGTTCGAACTCGGGGAACTTGTCACCGACAGTGAGCACTGGCTCTCCTTGCAGCGCAGCGAAGAAACACCCGCTCGGGCAGGTGTTTCCCGTGGGTTGGACGAGGTTGATCGTGACACAGCGCGCATTGATTCGGGAAATAGCTACACTCGGTCGGGTTGATCGGAGGTAGCTATCAGTGACCGTAGGTAACACCGCCCGCAGGCGTCAGCCCAGTCTCGCCCAGTTGCGTGCCTTCGCCGCCGTCGCCGAGCACCTGCACTTCCGGGACGCCGCCGCCGCGATCGGCATGAGCCAGCCCGCCCTCTCCGGTGCCGTCTCCGCGCTGGAGGAGGTCCTCGGCGTGACACTGCTGGAGCGGACGACCCGCAAGGTACTGCTCTCGCCCGCCGGTGAGCGGCTCGCCGTGCGCGCCAAGGCGGTGCTGGGCGAGATGGGCGCCCTGATGGAGGAGGCCGAGGCCGTGCGGGCGCCGTTCACCGGGGTGCTGCGGCTCGGCGTGATCCCCACCGTCGCGCCCTACCTGCTGCCGACCGTGCTGCGGCTCGTGCACGACCGCTACCCCCATCTCGACCTCCAGGTGCACGAGGAGCAGACCGCCAACCTGCTCGACGGGCTCACCTCCGGGCGGCTCGACCTGCTGCTGCTCGCGGTGCCCCTCGGCGTCCCGGGCGTCGGTGAACTGCCCCTGTTCGACGAGGACTTCGTGCTCGTCACACCCCTCGACCACGGGCTCGGCGGGCGGGAGGGCATACCGCGCGAGGCACTCAAGGAGCTCAACCTGCTGCTCCTCGACGAGGGGCACTGCCTGCGCGACCAGGCGCTCGACATCTGCCGGGAGGCCGGCCGCGAGGACGCGCCGGTCACCACCACGGCCGCCGGACTGTCCACCCTCGTCCAGCTGGTCGCCGGCGGCCTGGGCTGCACCCTGCTGCCGCGCACCGCCGTCAAGGTCGAGACGACCCGCAGCAACCAGCTGCTCACCGGCTACTTCTCCGACCCCGCGCCGACCCGCCGGATCGCGCTGGCGATGCGGACGGGGGCGGCGCGGGGCGCGGAGTACGAGGAGCTGGCGGCCGCCCTGCGCGAGGCACTGCGGCCGCTGCCGGTACGGGTGCTGGACGGCCCCGAGCGGCTCACTCGGTGCGCCGGCCCTCCGGGCGCATCAGCCGCAGCGGCGGCGGCGGGCTGAGCAGCGTGACGAGGAGGACGACGCCCGCGCCGATGCCGGTCGTCGGCAGCGAGCTCGCCCAGCCGACGCCCGTCCCGGTGGCCGTCAGCAGCAGCGCCACCCCCGGTCCGGCGCCGGCCGCGGTGAGCACCGCCCGCACCCGGCCGCTGAACGCGAACCCGACGCCCATGGCCAGGTCCCGCACCGCCTGACGGGCCTTCATGCGGGCCGCTCCACGCCCCGGGACTTCCCGTCCCGTACGACGATCTCGCGGCCGGAGCAGGCGGCGACCCGCGCCTCCAGCGTGACCAGGACGACGGCCGCGTCGGTCAGCAACTCCCTCACGCGCTCCCCGTTGAGGCGGTCCAGCGCGCCGGTCGGCTCGTCGGCGAACAGCACGCGCGGGCCGGCGACCAGGGCGCGGGGCACGGCGACGCGCCGGCCCCGGCCGCCGGAGACCTCACCGGGCCGCTTGCCGCCGACGCCGTGCCACCTCCAGGCGCTCCAGCCGCGGGCCAGGGCGGTGCGTTCGGCGGCCTTGCGGGAGGTGCCGGCCGGGCGCAGCGGCAGGGCCACGTTCTCCCCGCGGGTGAGCTCGGGCACGAGCCGGTCGAACCGGAAGGCGAACCCGAACTCCGGGCGCCGCAGCGCGCCGCGCCCGGCGTCGTTCCTCGCGGCCGTCCCGCGGCGGTCGTAGCGGATCGCGGGTGCTCGGAGCGCGGGGTGTCGGGGACGGCGGCGGCGTCGCGCCGCGGAGGACACGGCACACCGTGCACACGCCGGGTGCGGCGCCGGGAGCGTGGTGCGTCTCCACGGGTGGGGTCCGGTTGTCACGGTTTCGCTACGGCGGTCCGGCGTCCCCGGGGGGCCGGCCCCGGCGGGGCAGCGGCCCCGCGTCGCCCGGCAGCCGGCCCGCCTCCTTGAGGGCCTTGCGGAGCAGGAACTCGATCTGCGCGTTGGCCGACCGCAGCTCGTCCGACGCCCAGCGGGCGAGCGCCTCGTACACCGACGGGTCCAGCCGCAGCAGCACCTGCTTGCGCTGCTGCTGCGGCCGCCGCTTCGAGGGACCCTCGGACGGTTCGGTCACTGGTAGAGGGACCCGGTGTTGAGGACCGGCGTGGCGGCCCGGTCACCGCACAGCACCACCATCAGGTTGGACACCATCGCCGCCTTCCGTTCGGAGTCCAGTTCCACGATGTCCCGCTCGGTCAGCCGGCCCAGCGCCATCTCCACCATGCCCACCGCGCCGTCCACGATCTGCCGCCGGGCCGCGACCACCGCGCCGGCCTGCTGCCGCTGGAGCATCGCCGAGGCGATCTCGGGGGCGTAGGCGAGGTGCGTGAAGCGGGACTCGATGATCTGCACGCCGGCCGCCTCCACGCGCGCGTGCAGTTCGACGGCGAGCTTCTCGGTGATCTCCTCGGCGTTCCCGCGCAGCGAGAGGCCGTTCTCCTCGTGGGCGTCGTACGGGTACTCGATGGCGATGTGCCGCACGGCCGCCTCGGTCTGCGTGGAGACGAACTCGATGTAGTCGTCCACCTCGAAGGTGGCCTGCGCGGTGTCCTCGACCCTCCACACCACGACCGCGGCGAGCTCGATCGGGTTGCCGTAGGCGTCGTTGACCTTCAGCACCGCCGTCTCGTGGTTGCGGACACGGGTGGAGATCTTGGTGCGCGAGGTGAGGGGGTTCACCCAGCGCAGGCCGTCCCGCCGGATCGTCCCCCGGTAGCGCCCGAAGAGCTGGACGACCCGGGCCTCGCCCGGCGCCACCATGTTCAGCCCGCACATCGCGACGAAGGCGCAGACGGTGACCAGGACGCCGGCGGCGATCAGCGCGGCCTTGACGCCGGTCGCGGCGACGGTCGTGGCGGCGACCGCCATGGCCACGCCGCCCAGCAGCCCGGTCAGGCCCAGGAGCAGGGCGAGTCCGCCGCCGATGCTGTGCGCCGGAAACTCGCGGACGCGTGGGGCGGGCATCTCCGGGACGTCGGCGACGGCCGGGGAGTCGTGCGTGGACATGAAGTCCCCCGTTCTCTAGCTCGATTCTAGCTAAGTGATATCAGATTATCGCGTCATGACAACCCCGGCCCGCTCCGGGGCGTCGGTTCCGTAGGGAGGCGTGCTGATTGTCACGCCCGTAAAAGGCCGAATGAGTCGGACTTTGTCATAGAGAGCGGTGTTAGCTTTCGGAGCTGACCTGAGCCACGAAACCGATGTGACCACCGAGAGCGGAGCGGAGCGAACGGACTCATGGGACGAGCGGAAGAGAGACGAGCGCGACAGCGCGGCGGCCACCGCGCTTCACCCCGGCCTCGCCGTTCGCCGGGCCCGGCCGGCCGCGGCAGGGCCCGGCCCGGCGGGTCCGGGAGGACCGGCACACGCGCGCTGTTCACCTGGAAGCGGGTCCTCGGCACCTTCCTCGGCCTGTGCCTGCTCGGCATCGGCGGCTTCGTCCTGCTGTACCTGCTCGTGCCGGTCCCCGAGGGCAACGCGGCGGCGAAGCTGCAGAGCAACGTCTACAAGTACGGCGACGGCACGGTCCTGGCCCGCGACGGCGAGGTCAACCGCGAGGTCGTCGACCTGGCCGAGGTGCCCAAGGACGTCCAGCGGACCTTCGTGGCGGCCGAGAACAAGACCTTCTACCAGGACAGCGGCGTCGACCTGAAGGGCACCGCCCGCGGTCTGGTCAACACCCTCAGCGGCAAGGGCGCGCAGGGCGGCTCGACCATCACCCAGCAGTACGTCAAGAACTACTACCTCAGCCAGGAGCAGACGGTCACCCGCAAGCTCAGGGAGCTGGTGATCTCGCTGAAGGTGGACCGCCGGATGTCCAAGGACGACATACTCGCGGGCTACATCAACACCAGCTACTACGGCCGCAACGCCTACGGAATCCAGGCCGCCGCGCAGGCCTACTACCGCGTCGACGCCGACGAACTCACCGTCGAGCAGGGTGCCTACCTCGCCGCCCTGCTCCAGGCGCCGAGCCAGTACGACTGGGCGGTCGCCTCGCCGACCAGCAAGGAACTGGCGCGGAACCGCTGGAACTACGTCCTGGACAACATGGTCGAGGAGGGCTGGCTGGCCGCCTCCGAGCGCCGGGGCATGACCTTCCCGGTGCCGAAGGCGCCGCAGGGCACGCCCGGCATGGGGGGCCAGACCGGCTACCTGGTCGACGCGGCCAACGCGGAACTGGCCCGGCAACTGGTGGCCCAGGGCGCGGCGGAGAGCCAGGACGACGCGCTCGCCATGGTCGAACACGGCGGCTGGACCCTGACACTGAACATCGACAGGAAGAAGCAGAAGCAGCTGGAGGAGGCCGCCGAGGAGCAGCTCACCGGCAAGCTCGACCCGGAGAGGCGCACGGTCGACGGGAACGTCCAGCCCGGCGCCGTCTCCGTCGACCCCGGGACCGGCAAGGTCGTCGCGATGTACGGCGGCGCGGACTACCTGGAGCACTACCGCAACAACGCGACCCGCCGCGACTACCAGCCGGCCTCCACCTTCAAGCCGGTGATCCTGGCCGCCGCGCTGGAGGAGGGCGCCGAGACCCAGGACGGCGAGCCGATCACCGCGGAGACCCTCTACGACGGTGACAGCAGGCACCAGGTCATGGACGACGGCCGAAAGGCCGGCTTCGCCCCGCCCAACGAGGACGAGGTCGACTACGGCGACGTCACCGTGCAGACCGCGATGAACAAGTCCGTCAACGCCGTCTTCGCGCAGATGGGCGTCGACGTCGGCATGGACGAGGTGATGCGGGTCGCCGGCGAGCTCGGCATGGACACCGACGGGATGCAGGCGGTGCCGGCCCAGACGCTCGGCTCGATGGGGGCCAGCCCGCTGGAGATGGCGGGCATCTACGCCACCCTCGACAACCACGGCAAGAAGGTCACCCCGGCCGTCCTGGCCTCCGCCGAGCACAAGGACACCGTGGTGGAGCTGCCGGACCCGGTCGGCGGCCAGGTCATCAGCCGCGAGGCCGCCGACACGGTCACCTCGGTGCTCACCGGCGTGGTCGACGACGGCACGGCCCGCGCGTCGGTGCGCGACAACCCGGCGCGCCAGGGGCAGCAGGTGGCCGGCAAGACCGGCACCTCCGACTTCGGCAGGTCCGCCTGGTTCACCGGCTACACCCCCGACCTGGTGACCTCGGTCGGCCTGTTCGGCGAGGACGCCGAAACCGGCCGGCAGGTGAGCATGGCGGGCGCCACCGGCACCCTCCCGGGCAAGGGCCGCGTCAACGGCGGCGGCTTCCCGGCGCAGATCTGGGCGGCGTACACCTTCGGCGTGATGGACGAGGTGAGCGCGTTCGACCTGGAGACCACGCAGGGCGCGGCGGTGCGGCCGACGTACACCCCGCCCCCCGTCGAGGAGCCAACCACCGAGGCACCCACGTCGCAGCCGCCCACGTCGTCGGCGCCCCCGGCGTCCCCGTCCCCGGCCGGCACACCGTCCCGGACGCCGAGCCGGACGCCCACCCAGACCCCGTCCCCGACGCCGACGGCCCAGCCCCCGACGTCGACACCGACCGACGGGACGAGCCCGGACCCCTCGTCCTTCCCGGACGGCGACGAGTGACAACGAGGGCGCCCGGCAGGGAACGCCGGGCGCCCTCGACGCTCCCAGGGGCGGGGGAACCGCGCGACAGGCCCCCGCACCCCGCACGCGCCACACGTCACGAGCCCGCGCGGCGAACGCGCGCGCCTACCCCCGGTTCAGTTCGAACCACACCACCTTGCCGGTGCTGAGCCGGGTCGCCCCCCACCGCCGCGCCAGCCGGTTCACCAGGTACAGCCCACGCCCGCCCTCGTCGGTGGCCCGGGCCTGCCGCAGCCGGGGCAGCTGCGGCACGTCGTCGCCCACCTCGCACCGCAGCACGTCCGTGCGCAGCAACCGCAACGTCACCGGCCGCGACGCGTACCGCACGGCGTTCGTCACGACCTCGCTGACCAGCAGCTCCACGGAGTCCGTCAGCTCCTCCAGCCCCCACCGGGCCAGCGCCTCCCGGGCCAGCCGCCGGGCCTTGCCCGGCGCCGTCTCCTCCGGGTCCAGGAACCAGTACGCCACGTCACTCGGCGCGATCCCGTCGAACCGGGCGGCGAGCAGCGCGATGTCGTCGTCCCGGTCGCCCGGCCCGAGCATGTCCAGCACCTCGTCGCACAGCGCCTCCAGCGGCGGCGGATGGTCCGGCCCGGTCAGCTGCGCGGTCGCGGCGAGCTTCTCGCGCAGCTGCTCTATGCCGGTCCACACGTCCCGCAGCCGGGACTCCACCAGCCCGTCCGTGTACAGCAGCAGCGTCGCTTCGGCCGGGGCGTCCAGCTCCACCGCCTCGAAGTCGACGCCGCCGACCCCGATCGGCGCGCCCGCCGGGACCCGCAGCACCTCGGCGCGCCCGCCCAGGTGCAGCAGCACCGGCGGCGGATGGCCCGCGTTGGCGATGGTGATCCGGTGCGCCACCGGGTCGTACACGGCGTACAGGCAGGTCGCCATGCGGTCGGTGCCGAGCCGCTGGGCCTGCTCGTCGAGGTGGTGCAGCACCTCCTGCGGCGGCAGGTCCAGCCCCGCCAGGGTCTGCGCCGTCGTCCGCAGCTGACCCATGATCGCGGCGGACGTCATGGAATGCCCCATCACGTCACCGACGACGAGCGCGACCCGGCTGCCGGGCAGCGGGATGGCGTCGTACCAGTCGCCGCCCACCCGCGCGGTCTCCGCGGCCGGCAGGTAGCGCGAGGCCAGCCGCACGCCCGTCGGCTGCGGCAGCGTCTCGGGGAGCATGGTGCGCTGCAGTTCGTCGGCGATGTACGCCTCCCGGCCGTACAGCACCGCCTTGTCGATGCCGAGCGCGCTGTGCGTGGCGAGCTGGGCGGCGATGAGCAGGTCGTCCGCCTCGAACGCCATCCGCTCCGGGCGGCGCAGGAAGACCGCGGCGCCGATGACGCGGCGCCGGCCGCGCAGCGGCGCGAGGACCGCCCGCCGGCCGGCCGGGATCACCGACTCACCGCCCTCGCCGAGCAGTTCGGGCAGCGCGGCGCGGGCGGCGGGCGCGTCGGCGAACACCGGACGTACCCCGCGCAGCACCTCGGCGAGCGCGCCACCGGGCCGCACCTCGCACAGCTCGGCGGTGAGCGTCGACAGCTCCGACGGCTCCGGCTGGAGCATCGGCAGGAAGCCGCCCTCGGTGTCCCGCTCCTCGGGGATCCGGTCGGTGCGCCGCAGCCGCAGCACGACCGGGCCCGTGGGCCGCTCGTCGCCGACCGGCAGCGGGTCGCGCAGATAGACGAGGATCGCGTCGGAGAAGGTCGGCACGGTCGCCCGGCACAGCCCCATCACGATCTCGTCGAGGTCGATGCCGCGGGCGATCCGCCGGGTGGCCGCCCCCACGAAGCGCAGCCGGTCGCCGTCCCGCCGCATCGGCGTGGGCCGGCCGAGCGGGGCCGCCTGGCCGGTACGGCGCTCCTGGCCGGCCGGACCGGAGCGCTCCGGGTCGGTGCCGGGCTGCGCCGGGATGATCTCCGGGGCGGGGCGCGGACGGTGGTCGCCCACGCTCTGCCGCGCCCGCCCGGGAGGAGCCGCCAGGGGCTCCTCGGCGGACGGCTGGGCGTGCTCGGGGCCGGTGCCGTCGGCGGGCGTCACCGACGTGCCCGAGGGCGTCTCGCCGGTGCTGCGGGCCTGCGCGGGTAAGGCGGCGGCGCCGGGCGCCGCGGGAGCCGCCGGGGAACGCAGGAGCGCCCCGCGGGGATCCGCGGGGTCGACGCCCGTCTGCGGGCGCTCGAAAGAGGTCGGCTGCTCCGTCACGCGTGTCGCATCCATCCGTCCGGGGCCGTGCGCGCCTTGCGCCGCGCGTGCGGTTCCTCCCGCTGAAGTCCCGATACCCGCAATGCATGTCCCAGGAACGGAATCCCCGCGTGGTCAAAGGCCGTGACCGTGCCACCGGCGGGCCGGCCGCGGCCCGCCCGGGTGTTGCCCTGGTACCCCTCGCTCACGTCCTGCCGCCCCTCGGTGACATGTGGCCAAGCCCATTGCGCGCCCGTCGAGTTGCCGCCGCGCGCCCTTGCGGAGGACGATCCTACGTTTCCTGCCCGGGGGCGCGGCAAGGGTCTCACGAGGACACCGGCGCGGGCACCCGGTCCCAGTCCTCCGGCAGCGAGGGTACGGTCCAGGCCGGGTCCGGGCGCCAGTGCGGCCAGCCGTCCGAGAACGGCGGCCCCCACGCGCGGATCACCTCCACCGCGGCCCGCCCCGCCGCGCGGACCCGTTCGGCCTGCGCGGCGTCCATCAGGCCGTCCCGCCGGGCCTGCGCGAACTCGTCCTCGTCCCGCCAGTGCCAACTGCGGTCCGGCAGCACGGAGATGTCGAGGAAGTGGTCCTCGGAGTCGACGCCGCCGTCCCAGCGCGCCAGCGGCTCCTCCAGATTGACGTACCAGTTCTTGAACTGCCAGCCCGGGTCCCAGAACAGCCACACCGACCAGGGCTGACCGGGCCGGGCCAGCTTCAGCACGCCGGTGCCGAACCAGTGGTCGCGCTGCACGGTCCGCGGCTTGGTGTAGCGCGACTCCAGGGGCTCCAGGTGCACCGGCGTCCCGTCGGCGAGGACCGGCTTGACGCACTCCGTGCCCGGCGCCATCCACACGGCCAGCAGCTCGGCGTCGTCGCGCACGACGGTGACGGGGCGCGCGATGTGGAAGCGGTCGCCCGCGTTCTCCCGGTAGCGCCACAGGATGTGACTGCCCGGGGCCCAGAAGGCCGTAGCTCCGCCCGCTTCCACGCGTCTCACCGCTCCGCCGTCCGTCATGCACAGATACTAGGTGTCACCGGCATACGACGCTGCGGCGCGCGTCACGGTTCACGCGCCGGTCATCCGGCACCGCGGGCGGGTCACGGGCGCGTCATCCGCAGGACGTCCAGCGCCTCGTCGAGCTGCTCCACCGTCAGGTCGCCGCGCTCGACGTAGCCGCCCTCCAGCACCACCTGACGGATCGTCTTCCGCTCGGCCAGCGACCTCTTGGCGACCTTGGCGGCCTCCTCGTAGCCGAGGTACCGGTTGAGCGGGGTGACCACGGAGGGCGACGACTCGGCGTACTCGCGGGCCCGTTCGCGGTCGGCGGTGATGCCGTCGACGGTCCGGTCGGCCAGCAGGCGGGAGGCGTTGGCGAGCAGCCGGACGGACTCCAGCACGTTCTTGGCGATGACCGGAAGCATCACGTTCAGCTCGAAGTTGCCGGAGGCGCCCGCGGTGGCGACGGTGGCGTCGTTGCCGACGACCTGGGCACAGACCATCAGCACGGCCTCGGGGACCACCGGGTTGACCTTGCCGGGCATGATCGAGGAACCGGGCTGGAGGTCGGGCAGGCTGATCTCGGCCAGTCCGGTGCGCGGCCCGGACGCCATCCAGCGCAGGTCGTTGCAGATCTTCGTCAGTCCGACGGCGATGGTCCGCAGCTGCCCGCTGGTCTCCACGACGCCGTCCCGGGCGCCCTGCGCCTCGAAGTGGTTGCGGGCCTCGGTGAGCGGCAGCCCGGTCGCGCGGGCGACCTCCGCGATCACGGCCGCCGGGAAGCCGGGCGGGGTGTTGATACCGGTGCCGACCGCCGTACCGCCGAGCGGCAGTTCGGCGAGCCGGGGCAGCGAGGTCTCCAGCCGCTCGACGCCGTACCGCACCTGGGCGGCGTACCCGCCGAACTCCTGCCCCAGGGTCACGGGCGTGGCGTCCATCAGATGGGTCCGCCCCGACTTCACCACGTCGGCGAACTCCTCCGCCTTGCGCTCCAGGGCGGCGGCGAGGTGCTTCAGCGCCGGGATCAGGTCGTGCAGCACGGCGGCCGTGGCGGCGATGTGCACCGAGGAGGGGAAGACGTCGTTGGACGACTGGGAGGCGTTGACGTGGTCGTTGGGGTGGACGTCCCGGCCGAGCCGCTCGCTCGCGAGGGTCGCGATGACCTCGTTGGCGTTCATGTTGGACGAGGTGCCGGAGCCCGTCTGGAAGACGTCGACGGGGAAGTGCTCGTCCCACCGCCCCTCCGCGACCTCCCGCGCCGCCTCCTGGACGGCGTCGGCGACGTCCTGGTCGAGGACGCCCAGCCTGGCGTTGACCGCGGCGGCCGCGGCCTTGACGCGGGCCAGGGCCTCGATGTGGGCCCGCTCCAGCCGCTGCCCGGAGAGGGGGAAGTTCGCCACGGCCCGCTGCGTCTGCGCCCGCCACTTGGCATCGGCCGGGACCCTGACCTCGCCCATGGAGTCGTGCTCGATCCGGTATTCGCTCATACCGGCTACAGCGAACGGGAGCGGTGTGGTGTTCCGGGGCGGCGGGGGCGGGAGGGCCCCCGCCGCCCCGCCGGACCTACGCCAGCCCCGGTCCCCGCACCGGAATGTGCGTGAACGTCGGCTCCGGAGCCGGGTCTTGGAAGAAGTCGTTGCCCTTGTCGTCCACCACGATGAACGCCGGGAAGTCCTCCACCTCGATCTTCCAGACGGCCTCCATGCCGAGCTCCTCGTACTCGACGACCTCGACCTTCTTGATGCAGTCCTGGGCGAGGCGGGCGGCGGGGCCGCCGATGGAGCCCAGGTAGAAGCCGCCGTACGTGCCGCAGGCCTCGGTGACCTGCTTGCTCCGGTTGCCCTTGGCCAGCATCACCTTCGAGCCGCCCGCCGCCTGGAACTGCTCGACGTAGGAGTCCATCCGGCCGGCCGTGGTGGGGCCGAAGGAGCCGGAGGCGTAGCCCTCGGGGGTCTTCGCCGGACCGGCGTAGTACACCGGGTGGTCCTTGAGGTACTGCGGCATCTCCTCGCCCGCGTCCAGCCGCTCCTTGATCTTGGCGTGCGCGATGTCGCGGGCCACGACCAGCGGGCCGGAGAGCGACAGGCGGGTCTTGACCGGGTACTTGGTCAGCTCGGCGAGGATGCCGTCCATCGGCTGGTTCAGGTCTATCCGCACGACGTCGCCGCTGTCGTCGAGGTGCTCGTCGGTCGTCTCCGGCAGGAAGCGCGCCGGGTCGGTCTCCAGCTGCTCCAGGAAGACCCCCTCGGCGGTGATCTTGGCGACCGCCTGGCGGTCCGCCGAGCAGGACACGGCGATGGCGACCGGGCAGGACGCGCCGTGCCGGGGGAGGCGGACCACCCGGACGTCGTGGCAGAAGTACTTGCCGCCGAACTGGGCGCCGATGCCGATCCTCTGCGTCAGCTCGAAGACCTTCGCCTCCAGCTCCTTGTCCCGGAAGCCGTGCCCGAGCGGGGAACCCTCGGCGGGGATCTCGTCCAGGTAGTGCGCGGAGGCGTACTTCGCGGTCTTCAGCGCGTACTCGGCGCTCGTCCCGCCGACCACGATGGCCAGGTGGTACGGCGGGCAGGCGGCCGTGCCGAGGGAGCGGATCTTCTCCTCCAGGAACTTCATCATGGAGGCCTCGTTCAGGACGGCCTTCGTCTCCTGGTAGAGGAACGACTTGTTGGCCGAGCCGCCGCCCTTCGCCATGAAGAGGAACTTGTAGGCGCCGCCGTCCGTCGCGTACAGCTCGATCTGCGCGGGGAGGTTGGAGCCGGTGTTCTTCTCCTCCCACATGGTCAGCGGGGCCATCTGGGAGTAGCGCAGGTTCAGCCTGGTGTACGCGTCGTAGATGCCCTCGGACAGCGCCTTCTCGTCCTCGCCCGCGGTGAGGACGTGCTGGCCGCGCTTGCCCATGACGATCGCCGTGCCGGTGTCCTGGCACATGGGCAGCACGCCCGCCGCCGCGATGTTCGCGTTCTTCAGCAGGTCGAGCGCGACGAACTTGTCGTTGGCGGACGCCTCCGGGTCGTCGATGATCCGGCGCAGCTGGGCCAGGTGGGCCGGGCGCAGGTAGTGCTGGATGTCGTGGACGGCCTCCTCGGCGAGCCTGCGCAGCGCCTCCGGCTCGACCTTGAGGAACGTCCGCCCGTCGGCCTCGAAGGTGGAGACACCCTCGGAGGTCACCAGCCGGTACGGGGTGGTGTCCTCTCCCATGGGGAGCAGATCGGTGTACGCGAACTCAGGCATCTCGCCCATTCCTCACTCACGGCGGACAGCGGCTGGCCTCCATTGGCAGCGTCCACCAGCGTAGGACGTGCCACCGGCGGGAACTCTGTGAGGTAGGGCTCAGTTCGCGGCTCCCGGCGGTGTCGCGATCTATCGTGTGTGGGTACGCTGCTGCCGTGGACCTTCAGAAGCAGACCGCGCCCGTCTCCGAGCTCCGCGCCTCCGACGCCGACCGCGACCGCGTCGCGGACATCCTCCGCGACGCCCTGGCCGAGGGCCGCCTCACCGCCGAGGAGCACGCCGAGCGGATCGAGGGCGTCTACCGCGCCAGGACGGTCGGCGAACTCGAGCCGTACGTACGGGACCTGCCGGGCGGGCGGCGGGCCCGCGCGACCCCGGCGTACACCGCGGCGCCCCGCCGGCCGACGGCGGGCGCGATACCGGCGGACCCGGACGAGAACGTGGTCGCGGTGTTCAGCGCCTCGGTGCGCAAGGGGCGCTGGCGCGCGGGCCGCCGGATCCACGCCTACTCAATCTTCGGCAGTGTCGAACTCGACCTCAGCGAGGCGATCTTCGAGTACCAGCAGGTCGTGATCAAGGCCTGGTCGGTCTTCGGGAGCGTCGAGGTCCGGGTGCCGGAGAACGTCTCGCTGCGCGGCTCCGGCGGTGGCGTCCTCGGCAGCTTCGAGGTGGACACGCTGGACGCGGCCGACCCCGACGCGCCCGTCGTCTTCGTGGACGGCTGGGCCGTGCTCGGCAGCATCGAGGCCCGGCCGAAGCGCGGCAGGCTCGTGGCGGACATCCTCGACCGCGTGCAGCGCAAGGCCGACGGCGGTTTGCGCAAGCACCTGGACCGTTGACGGTCGTGAAGCCGGCCTGACCGGACGCGGTGCGGCCGCCGTCCGCCGCGTCCCGGGCGGCGCGTCCGCCCCGCCGGAACCCGGCGGCCGGGGACTCCCTGCATAGGCGCGCGCACAGCGGGTAGACCTTGCTGCATCGTCTCTCGCTCGCGAAGCCGTCGTCAGGAGTAGACCGTGCTGCAACCGCCGCATTCGTCCCTGCAGGTAGCTGGCGTTCCGGCCCAGCGGGTGCCAGAGCGAGACAGGGACCAGGACACCCCCTGGCACACGGAGGCCGTGTGCCGGCGCGACGAGGCCGGCCTGTTCTTCGCGCCGTCCAAGGAGCCCACCGCCGCCCGCCTCTCGCGCGAGGAGGCGGCCAAGCGGGTCTGCGCCCGCTGCCCGGTCATGGTCGAGTGCCGCGAGCACGCCCTCCTGCAACCCGAGCCGTACGGCGTCTGGGGCGGTCTGACCGCCGCCGAGCGCCGCGTGGTCCTGGCCCGGCGCCGCCGCCGGGAGCTGGAGCTGAAGAAGTCGGCCCGGGCGAACAGCCGGATAGCGGCAGCCGGCTGACCGCGGGCCCGCACGGGCGAAGGCGCCCCCTCCGCACCGGGGGCGCCTTCGTGGTGCCGGTGGCCGGCGTGCCGGCCCTCCGGGTGGTCCTACTTGGCCCGGTCGAAGTCGATCGCGCTGTAGGCGCGCAGCTTGCTCAGCCGGTGCTCGGAGTCGATCCGCCGCACCGTGCCCGACTTGGACCGCATCACGATCGAGTCCGTGAGGGCGGTCTCGGACCGGTAGCGGACCCCGCGCAGCAGCTCCCCGTCGGTGATGCCGGTGGCCACGAAGAAGACGTTCTCCCCGGTCACCAGGTCCTCGGTGGTCAGCACCCGGTCCAGGTCGTGCCCGGCGTCGAGCGCCCGCTGCCGCTCCTCGTCGTCCTTGGGCCACAGCTTGCCCTGGATGGTCCCGCCGAGGCACTTGACGGCACAGGCGGAGATGATCCCCTCCGGCGTCCCGCCGATGCCCAGCAGCAGGTCCACGCCGGTGCCCTCGCGCAGCGCCAGGATCGACCCGGCGACGTCCCCGTCGGAGATCAGCTTGATGCGCGCGCCGGTCTCCCGGACCTCCTCGATCAGCCGCTGGTGGCGGGGCCGGTCGAGGATGACGACGGTGACGTCCTCCGGGGTGGCGCGCTTGGCCTTCGCGACCCGGCGGATGTTCACCGACACCGGCGCGTCGATGTCGACGAAGTCCGCCGCCTCGGGACCGGTGACCAGCTTGTCCATGTAGAACACGGCCGACGGGTCGAACATCGAGCCCCGCTCCGCCGCGGCCAGCACCGCGATCGCGTTCGGCATGCCCTTGGCGGTGAGGGTGGTGCCGTCGATCGGGTCGACGGCGATGTCGCACTCGGGCCCGGTCCCGTCGCCGACCCGCTCCCCGTTGAAGAGCATCGGCGCCTCGTCCTTCTCGCCCTCCCCGATGACGACGACGCCGTTCATGGAGACGGTGGAGACGAGGGTGCGCATGGCGCGTACCGCGGCACCGTCGGCGCCGTTCTTGTCACCGCGCCCCACCCAGCGGCCCGCGGCCATGGCCGCGGCCTCGGTCACCCGGACCAGCTCCAGGGCCAGGTTGCGGTCGGGGGCCTCGGAAGGGACATCGAGTTCGGACGGCAAGTGATGCTCGGTCATCGGAGCGCACCTTTCTGATACGACGACGGCCGGATGAGGGTTCGGGCACGACTCTATCGCCAGAGCGACAGAATGAGCAGCACCCCCCACGGATGAGCGGCCGGGGCACCTGCGACGATAGAGGGCGTGGCAGGTACGAAAGGCAAGCAGCAGACGGTCCGGGACATGGTTCTCTCCCTGGGCCTGATCGTGCTGGCGGGAATGGTCATGTACCTCTTCGTCCCGCACGACGACGACCAGGAACCCGACATCCAGCGGGTCGACTACCGCATCGAGGTGATCACGGCCCGCCGTGCCGCCGCCTACCCGGTGGCGGCACCACAGGGTCTGCCGCAGACCTGGAAGGCGACGTCGGTCCGCTTCGACGGCCAGGAGCACGACACCTGGCACCTGGGTTTCCACGCTCCCGACGGCGAGTACGTCACCGTGAAGCAGTCCACGGGCAAGCGGATCCCGTTCATCGAGGAGGCCACCCAGGGGGCGCAGGAGACGGAGGTCACCGAGGAGATCGGCGGCCGCACCTGGGTCCGCTACACCGGCGGCCGGTACGACGCGCTGGTCCTGGCGGCGGACGACGACACCAGGGGCACGACCACGGTGGTGGCCGGCACCGGCTCGTTCGACCAGCTGGCGACGATGGTGAAGGCGCTCAGGACGTCGTGACACCGCAGTCGTGGCGACACGGGAGAGGCCCCCGGCGGCAGCCGGGGGCCTCTCCCGTCGTGCGGGGGCCGGTCACACGGTGGTGACGACGTCCTCGTACGCCAGGCGCGGCAGGCGCGGGAACCACGCGTCCGGGCCCGGGTGGCCGATGTTCACGACCATCAGCGGGGTGTGGTCGTCGTCCAGGAACTCCTTGCGGACACCCTCGAAGTCCATGCCGGTCATCGGGCCGGCGGCCAGCCCGGCGGCCCGGACGCCGACGATGAAGTACGCGGCCTGGAGGGAGGCGTTGAGCGCGGCGGCGCTCTCACGCGCCGAGCGCTCGCTGAAGAAGGCGTCCTTGGCCTGCGGGTAGTGCGGGAGCAGCGCCGGCAGCTCCTCGTGGAACTCGTTGTCCGCGGAGAGGATGGCCACCAGCGGGGCGGTCGCCGTCTTGGCCCGGTTGCCCTCGGCCAGGTGCTGGACCAGGCGCTCGCGGGCCTCGGGGGAGCGGACCAGGGTGATGCGCAGCGGGCACTGGTTGAAGGCGGTGGGGCCGTACTTGACCAGGTCGTAGATGGCCTGCACCTGCTCGTCGGTGACGGGCTCGTCGGTGAAGGTGTTGGCGGTGCGGGCCTCCCGGAACAGCAGGTCCTGGGCGGCGGGGTCAAGAACGAGAGACATGGTGAACCTTCTCGGGACGTGTGTCGGATCCGTGGACCGGATCGGCTGACGGACCGACGGTACGCGAGCGAAGTTTCAACGTTCAATTATAAACGCTGTGGGGTGATCGGCTTCACAGCAAGAAGCGCTCCGCGCGACCGGGGGCGCACCCCGCCCGCGGACGCGCCGCGGACCGGTCGGCGGCGCCTACCCGCCCGCGTCCCCGTCGGCCGGCTCCCGGCCCGCCTCTTCCGCCGCCTCCTCGGCCAGCGCCGCGTCCAGCCGGGCCCGCGCGCCCTCCAGCCACCGCCGGCACACCTTCGCCAGCTCCTCGCCGCGCTCCCACAGCGCGAGGGACTCCTCCAGCGTCGTCCCGCCCGCCTCCAGCCGCCGTACGACCTCGATCAGCTCGTCGCGCGCCTGCTCGTAGCCCAGTGCCTCGTCCACCCTGCCGTCCACCCTGCTGCTCATCCGTTCACCCTAGGTCCTGTCCGGTGCCGGCCCGGACGGGGAGCTCCCCCTCCGCCACCCGTGCCCGCAGCCGCTCTCCGGCGGTCACCTCGTCCGGGGCGCGGACCACGTGGCCGTCGGCCTTCTGCAGCACCGCGTACCCCCGCTTCAGGGTCGCCGCCGGCGACAGGGCCACCACGCGCGCGTGCGTGTGCGCCAGCTCCGACTCGGCCCGGTCCAGATGGTGCCCCAGGCACCGCCGCCCGCGCTCGGCCAGGGCCGCCACCTGCTCGGCCCGCTCCTCGATCATCCGGTGCGGGTCCTGTATCGAGGGCCGCGCCAGCGCGTGCGCCAGCCCGCGCTCCTCGCGCTCCACGAACGCCGCCACGCACCGCCGCGCCCGGTCCCGCAGCTGCCGCACCCGCTCGGCCTCCTCACCCACGTCCGGGACGACCTTCTTCGCCGCGTCGGTGGGCGTGGAGGCGCGCAGATCGGCGACGTGGTCCAGCAGCGGGTTGTCGGGCTCGTGCCCGATGGCCGACACCACCGGCGTCCGGCAGGCCGCGACGGCCCGCACGAGCTGCTCGTCGGAGAACGGCAACAGGTCCTCCACGCTGCCCCCGCCGCGCGCCACGACGATCACGTCGACCTCGTCGACCGCGTCGAGCTCCTTGACGGCCTGCACCACCTGCGGCACGGCGTGCACCCCCTGCACGGCGACGTTGCGCACCTCGAAGCGCACGGCCGGCCACCGGTGCCGGGCGTTCTCCAGCACGTCCCGCTCCGCCGCCGAGGCCCGCCCGCACACCAGCCCGATCAGCTGCGGCAGGAACGGCAGCGGCCGCTTCCGCTCCGGCGCGAACAGCCCCTCGCCCGCCAGCTTCCGCTTCAGCTGCTCCAGCCGCGCCAGCAGCTCCCCGACCCCCACCGGCTTGATCTCGGCGGCCCGCAGCGACAGCTGGCCCCGCGGCGCGTACCACTCCGGCTTCGCCAGGACGACGACCCGCGCGCCCTCGCTCACCACGTCGGCGACCGCGTCGAACACCTGCCGGTAGCAGGTGACGCTCACCGAGATGTCGTACGACGGGTCGCGCAGCGTCAGGAACACCACGCCCGCGCCCGGCCGCCGTGACAACTGCGTGATCTGCCCCTCCACCCAGACCGCCCCGAGCCGGTCGATCCACCGCCCGATGAGCCGCGACACCTCGCCGACGGGCAGGGGGGATTCCGGGGACGTGTTGACTGCCATGCCGCGAGCGTAGTGGGCGGCACCGACAACCCGGCCCGTCCTCAGGTGCCGGCCGGGGCCTTCCCGCGGTCCCGAGCCACCAGCACCACGGCACCCGCCGCCGGCCACACCGCCCCCGCCACCCGAGCGCTCCGCGACGCCTCCACGATCACCGTGACGGTGATCAGCGCGCGCCCGGCACCGGCACGTACACCACCAGGTCCCGCCGGCCCGGGGTGCGCCGCGGCCGGTGGCGGCGCCCTTCGCCGCGGGCGCCGCCGTGCCGGTCCCGGACATCAGCCGCCTCCGCGGTCGCGTACGGGGCGCCCCGCCCCACCCCTCCCGGCTCCGGGCCGGTCTCCCCGGGAACGCCACCAGAGCGCGATCTGCGACCCCGGACGCGGCCTTACGATGGGTGCCATGACTGCTTCGACTGGCCGCCGTGTCCTGCTCGCCGCCCCGCGGGGCTACTGCGCGGGTGTGGACCGCGCCGTGATCGCCGTCGAGAAGGCCCTGGAGCAGTACGGCGCTCCGGTGTACGTCCGGCACGAGATCGTCCACAACAAGTACGTCGTGCAGACCCTGGAGAAAAAGGGCGCCGTCTTCGTCGAGCGGACCGAGGAGGTCCCCCCGGGGAACATCGTCATGTTCTCCGCGCACGGGGTCGCCCCGGTCGTCCACGAGGAGGCGGCGCGGGGCCGGCTGGCCACCATCGACGCCACCTGCCCGCTGGTCACCAAGGTCCACAAGGAAGCGGTCCGGTTCGCGAACGAGGACTACGACATCCTCCTGATCGGGCACGAGGGCCACGAGGAGGTCATCGGCACCTCCGGCGAGGCGCCCGACCACATCCAGCTCGTCGACGGCCCCGGCGACGTGGCGAAGGTCGAGGTCCGCGACCCGTCCAAGGTCGTCTGGCTCTCCCAGACCACGCTCTCCGTGGACGAGACCATGGAGACCGTCGACGCCCTCAAGGAGAAGTTCCCGCAGCTGATCTCGCCGCCCAGCGACGACATCTGCTACGCCACCCAGAACCGCCAGCTCGCGGTCAAACAGATGGGCGCCGAGGCCGACCTCGTCATCGTCGTCGGCTCCCGCAACTCCTCCAACTCCAAGCGGCTCGTCGAGGTCGCCAAGCTGGCCGGCGCCCGCGCGTCCTACCTGGTCGACTTCGCCGACGAGATCGACGAGGCCTGGCTGGAGGGCGTCACCACGGTCGGCGTCACCTCCGGTGCCTCCGTCCCCGAGGTGCTGGTCGAGCAGGTGCTGGAGTGGCTGTCCCAGCGCGGTTTCGAGGACGTCGAGATCGTGAAGGCGGCCGAGGAGTCCATCACCTTCTCGCTGCCCAAGGAGCTCCGCCGCGACCTGCGCGAGGAGGCCGCGGCGCTGATCGAGCAGCGCACGGGCGGATCGGGCACCGCCGAGCGGTGAGCCGGGCGGCGGGCCGCCGGTGCGGTGCGGTGGGCCGTCGGCGGGATGCGGTGGGCTGTCGGTGCGGTGCGGTGGGCCGTCGGCGGGATGCGGCAGCCGGCGAGGACTCCGGCGTCGTGACTGTCAGTGGTCCGTCGTAACGTGGTGACATGCAGATCTTCGGCGTGGACATCGGTGGATCCGGGATCAAGGGCGCCCCTGTGGACCTCGACAGGGGCGACCTCACGGACGAGCGTTACAAGGTGCTGACCCCCCACCCGGCCACGCCGGACTCGGTGGCCGACGGCGTGAAGGAGGTCGTCGACCACTTCGGCTGGACGGGACCGGTCGGCGTGACCTTCCCCGGCGTGGTCACGGACGGCGCCATGATCCGCACGGCGGCCAACGTCGACAAGGGCTGGATCGACACCGACGCGCGCGTGCTGCTGGGCGGCCGCCTGGGCGGCGCCCCGGTGACCGTGGTCAACGACGCGGACGCGGCGGGCGTCGCGGAGATGGCCTTCGGCGCCGGCCGCGACCGCACGGGCACGGTCATCATGCTGACCTTCGGCACCGGCATCGGCAGCGCCGTCTTCACCGACGGCGTCCTGGTGCCCAACACCGAGCTGGGCCACCTGGAGCTGCACGGGCACGACGCGGAGAAGCGGGCCTCCAGCAAGGCCAAGGAGGACCACGACCTGTCGTGGGAGCACTGGGCGCACCGGGTCCAGCAGTACCTCGCGCACGTCGAGATGCTCTTCTCGCCCGAGCTCTTCATCGTCGGCGGCGGCGTCAGCCGCAAGGCCCACAAGTTCCTGCACCTCATCGAGGGCGTCAATGCGCAGATCGTCCCGGCGCAGCTGCAGAACAACGCGGGCATCGTGGGCGCGGCGATGAGAGCCGCGCACGGCGCGTAGGGCCGGCCCCGTGGCGGTGTTCACGCGGGTGGGCGGTTGCGCGCCACCCGCCGCCGCATCCGGCGGACCTTGCGCACGGTCACGATCGACCCGGCGACGAGCGTCCCCCCGTACAGCCACCCCGCCTGCGTGGCCAGCGCGGTGAACAGGGCCACCGCCCGCCCGCTCAGCCCGTCCCCGCTCGGGGCGACCGGCACCAGCCCCAGCGCGAAGGCGATCGGCACCACGACGGGCACGGTCACCAGGTCCGCCGCCCGCACCCACACCGCCGCCAGCACGCACACCGGCAGGAACAGCAGGCCGTACACGAGGAGCGACGACCCGAGCAGCAGCGCGTCGAGACAGCCCAGGACCAGCATCGCCGTGCCGCAGAACAGCCCGCAGCCGAGCCCGGTGAGCCGGGGGTTGGGCATCCCGCGGACCGCCCGGACGAGCGGCGGGGCCGGCCGGCGTACCGCTGACGGGGGCCGGGCGGCACCGGCGGGGCGGCGCACGGGCCGCGCCGGGGAGCCACCGCCACCGTCCCGCCGCGCCTGCGGGGGCAGCGGGGCCGGCGGCGAGGTCCCGCGTCGCGGTCCGTGCTGGGAAAATCGCGTCCTGCGTTGCTCCACCGGCCCAACTTAGGTCGGTTAATGTGCTGAATAGCCCGTCCGACACGCCGTTGGGCAGAGCTTGGCCAAGCGTTCGACAGGACGCCCGGCCGGAGTGCGCCACCGCGTAAACTGGTGGACCGGCCCCGCCGGTCCCCGGTTCCTGGCCCCCGGCCCACCGGCCTCCACGCCCCTCTCACGTACGGGAAGTCGCAACGTGTCGCTCACGATCGGAATCGTCGGTCTGCCGAATGTCGGCAAGTCGACCCTGTTCAACGCCCTGACCAAGAACGACGTGCTGGCGGCCAACTACCCGTTCGCCACGATCGAGCCGAACGTCGGCGTGGTCGGCGTCCCCGACCCGCGCCTGGCGAAGCTGGCCGAGATCTTCTCCTCCGAGCGGGTGCTGCCGGCCACGGTCGACTTCGTCGACATCGCGGGCATCGTGCGGGGCGCCTCCGAGGGCGAGGGCCTGGGCAACAAGTTCCTGGCGAACATCCGCGAGTCCGACGCGATCTGCCAGGTCATCCGCGCCTTCAAGGACGAGAACGTCGTCCACGTCGACGGCAAGGTCTCGCCCAAGGACGACATCGAGACGATCAACACCGAGCTGATCCTGGCCGACCTCCAGACCATCGAGAAGGTCCTGCCGCGCCTCCAGAAGGAGTCCCGGATCAAGAAGGACACGGCTCCCAAGGTCAAGGCGGTCGAGGAGGCCAAGGAGATCCTGGAGAAGGGCGACACCCTCTTCGCGCACGGCATCGTCCAGGGCAGCGAGCGCGCCGAGCTCCTGCACGACCTGCACCTGCTGACCACCAAGCCCTTCCTCTACGTCTTCAACGTCGACGAGGACGAGCTGACGGACGAGGCCTTCAAGGACGAGCAGCGCGCCCTGGTCGCCCCCGCCGAGGCGATCTTCCTCAACGCCAAGCTGGAGGCGGACCTCGCCGAGCTGGACGAGGAGGACGCCATGGAGCTGCTGGAGTCGGTCGGCGCCACCGAGCCCGGCCTCGCCACCCTCGCCCGCGTCGGCTTCGACACCCTCGGCCTGCAGACCTACCTCACGGCCGGCCCCAAGGAGTCCCGCGCCTGGACCATCAAGAAGGGCGCCACCGCCCCCGAGGCCGCCGGTGTCATCCACACCGATTTCCAGAAGGGCTTCATCAAGGCGGAGGTCATCTCCTTCGGCGACCTGGTCGAGACGGGTTCGGTGGCGGAGGCCCGCGCGAAGGGGAAGGCGCGGATGGAGGGCAAGGACTACGTCATGCAGGACGGGGATGTGGTGGAGTTCCGCTTCAACGTCTAATACGTCCGGCGAAAGACCGTCTGACCTGCGGCGGAGCGGGTTGGGCGGCCTTTGCGGTCCGCACAGAGTCCGCAGCGTGCTGGATGAGTCCGGCACGCGGGGGAGCGGTTACGCCGCTTCGTCTACCGTCGTCTCGTCGTCCGCGGGGCGGTTCGCGTACGCCTTGTCGACGGCCGCCCGGGTCCGCTCCTCGGAGTCGGGCCACAGGTGGGTGTAGATGTTCAGCGTCATGGCCGCATTAGTGTGGCCGAGGCGCTCGGAGACCGTCTTCACGGACTCGCCGTGCTTGATCAGCAGGCTGGCGTAGTGGTGCCGCAGGGCATGAGGTCCGGTGCCCTTCGCTATGCCGGCCTTCGCGCAGGCGGGCCTCCAGGACCCGTCCATGAAGTGCGTGTAGACCACGGGTCCGCCTTGCGGCGCCGTGAAGATCCAGCTCTCGGGCCCATCGGCGGGGAAGTCCCGCAGGTGGGTCTTCATCGCATCGACCGCCATGCGGGGGAGCGGGACCGCGCGGTGCGAGCGAGCGGTCTTGGGCGGGCAGACGTACACGCCGTGCTTGGCGGTCTGCTGGATCTGCTGCTCGACCGAGACGGTCGCGTGCAGCAGGTCCACGTGCCGGAGCTGGAGGCCGAACAGCTCGCCCGGGCGAAGCCCGGTGGCCGCGCCGAGCAGCACGAGGCCCTTGTAGCGCGCGGGTATCTCCTCAGCCAGAGTCCGTACCTGCTCGACGGCGAGCGGCACGATCTTCTTCCTGGGTACCGAGGGCAGCTTCGCCTCGGCGCACGGGTTGTGAGGGATCATCCGGTCACGGACGGCCGCCCGGAAGACGGCGTTGACCGTGTTGAAGACGGTCCGTGAGGTGCTGGCGGCCAGCCCGTGCGTGGTGGTCAGGCTGGTGACCCAACTCTGCACGTCGCCGGGCTTGATGGCGCCGAGTGCCCGCTTCTCCCAGGCCGGGTAGACATAGCACCGCAGGTGCTGGGCCACCGCCTTGGCCGTGGAAGGCCGGTGCGGCTGGATGGCCCGCCATTCCTCCGCGTACTCCTTGAAGGGCTTCTTCGCCGATCGCGGATCGACATACTGACCGGTGACCAGGCTGGCCGTGACCTCGTCGATCCATCGCTGGGCGTCGATCTTCCGCTCGAAGTGGCGCGCGTGCTCCTTGCCATCGAGGTCGCGATAGCGGGCCCGCCACTTGCCGTTGGGGCGCTTCTGAATGTTGGCCAAGTGGCCTCTCCTTCGTGTCGGTTGTCAGTGGTGGCCGCCGTCCTCGATGTCGCCGCTGAGGGTGCGAGCGTCCCGCTCGTCGCCCATGAGGCGGAGGCACTGCTCGTGGATCGCCCGCGAGCTGTCGGGATGGGCCTTGATGTGGTCGGCGATGGCGACCACGGCGTGGTGGAGACGATCGCGCGCGTCGCAGGCCTCGTAGAACGCCTCGACGGCTTCTTGGACGAGTCGCCGGCTGTCGATGTCGAGCCCCTCCAGGGGCGGGGACATCAGCTCTTCGAGGGGTAGCTCGAAGACGCGGGAGAAGGCGAGGGCCTCGTCGAGGTTGATGCGCCGGCGGGGGGTGCCGTTCTCGATGCGCCAGACCGCCGTCTGGTTCATCTTGATGCCGGCTCTGGTTACCCGCTCGGCCAGCTCGGTCGTGCTCCATCCTCTGACCTGGCGCTCCAGTGCCACGCGCGCGGCCACGTTCCCTTCGCTGTAGAGCAGCGGCACCTCGCCGCCCTCGGGCCTGTCGCCTGCCATCGAACCTCCATCATCCCCGGTGCTATCCAAATTGAAACATGAGCTTCCCGATTTGGGTAACCGCCGATCCCGGGATGCAACTCTATGCAGATCGAATCGTCATCTAGCCGAATGGGAATGCATGCGATACCTGACCACCTCCGAGGTCGCCAAGCGCTACCGCACAGCCGAAAGCACCGTCCGCTACTGGCGCCACATCCAGAAGGGGCCGCGCGGCATCAAGATCGGCAAGCGGGTGCTGTACCCCGAGGTCGAGCTGCTGCGCTACGAGCGCACGCTGATCGACGGCCAGGAGGAATGGGGCCTGGCCTCGTGAGCCACCGACAGGCCCAGACACAGCAACGGCCCCCGGCGCGCCAACGCCGAGGGCCGGAGATTCCCCTGCACGTCGCCCATCCCTGAACGAACGAACCGGTGAGGGGTGGGACCTTACCCGTCCCGTCCCTCACCTGAGAGGAACGTCTATGGAGGACTCTACGTCCCCCTCCACCTCGAACACATCCCACAAGGTCGTCTGGCCTGCCGCTGCGGTCCCCGGCCAGGGCATCCCATGGCGCAACGGGGAACGAAGCGGGGACCGAACGGAGTCACGGTCCCCTGCTTCGACGGGTGTTCCGGTCGGGGACCGAAACTCCCCCAGCGCGACACCTGCGCAGGTCAGCGCCTTGGGGACCGGTCCCGCCGGAGCGGAAGCCGGGGACCGGACAGTGACTCTCGGTCCGCCGGTCCCCGAACCCGGTCCCCAAATTCCGGGCGAGCACGGCGCACCCCGAGCCGATGGTGAGAGCCACGGTCCCCACGCATCTGCGGGGACCGTGGCCCCCGACGGCAGATCGGGGACCGGGGACCGCGCCGGTACGGGCGGCGAGACGGCCGACGAGGGAGCCGCGCTGCTGGACGACCTGCGCTCGGCGATCGGCCGGTACGTGGTGCTGCCGAGCGACGAGGCACTGACGGCAGTCACCCTCTGGGTGGCGGCCTCCCACATCCAGCCCGCCCTACAGCACGCGCCGCGCCTGGCGGTGGTGGGACCGACCAAGGGATGCGGAAAGTCCCGTGTCCTGGACGTGCTTCACGAGACCGTGTCCCGGCCGATGATGACGGTGAACACCTCGCCAGCGGTGGTCTTCCGGATCATCGGCGAGGACCCGCCCACGCTCCTGGTGGACGAGGCCGACACCATCTTCGGCCCCAAGGCCGGAGACAAGGAGGACCTCCGGGGCCTGCTGAACGCCGGACACCAGCGCAACCGCCCCGCCTGGCGAATCTCCGGCCCGGAACACAAGCCCACCGCGTTCCCCACCTTCGCCATGGCCGCGCTGGCAGGCATCGGCGACCTGCCGGACACGATCATGGACCGGGCGGTCGTGCTCCGCATGCAGAAGCGCAAGCCCGGCGAGAAGGTCGCTCCCTTCCGGTCCCGGCACTCCGTCCCGGAACTGAACGCGCTGCGCGACCGGCTGGCCGCATGGCTGAGCCCACTTCGCGGGGCAGCGCACCGACTGGTGCCGCCGATGCCGGTCGAAGACCGGGCTGCCGATACGTGGGAGCCCCTGGTGATCGTCGCCGACCTGGCCGACGGCCACTGGCCCTCGCGGGCCCGTGCCGCCTGCCTGGCGATGACCCGCAACGAGGTGGTCCAGGACGAGCAGACGACGCTGAAGACCCGGTTGCTCCGGGACGTCCGACGCGTCTTCGAGCAGCAGGGCGACACGGAGGCGTTGCGCAGCCACGACCTGCTCGCCGCGCTCATCCAGGACGCCGAGGCGCCGTGGGCCGAGTACGGGACGAAGGGCTTGAACGCTTACCACCTGGCCAATCTGCTGCGCGACTTCGGTATCAGCCCGGCCAACCACCGCTTCGAGAACGGCAGGCAGGCCAAGGCGTACGCCCGCAACCAGTTCCTCGACGCCTGGGCCCGCTACTGCCCCGACCCCGCCCCACCGGCACCCGCAGCAGCGGAGACCGTGCTCGTACGTCGAGTCCCGGGCAAGCCGCCCGCCCCTCCGTCCGGGACGCTGCCCATCGGCCCGCCCGGCGCGCCTGCCGGCCCCAGGCCCACGCGCTGACCCCAGCTCCGTATCAATCCGTCGCATCCGTCCCCGCGCAGGTCAGCGCGGGGACGGAGTTCCTCGCAGGTACGGATCACTCCGTACCTGCGACCGTCTCCGTACCTGTCCTGACCAGCTACGGGACGGATGCAACGGACGTGACGAAGCCCCCCCCGGCACACGACCACCGGAGCACCACCATGCCCGAAACGAGCGCCGACAACTCCCCCACCCGCCGTCGCAAGGGATTCTTCGGCCTGACCTTCCGATCAGCAGCAAGCTGGAGCGAACGAGCCTCTAACGAGGCTTCGTCCGCGCTTGCCCCCGCCCCAGGGGTGGCGGAGGAGGAGGCCGAGCGCCAGGGCGCGCCCGAGCCGGAGGAGGGCATAGCCGAGACCGGCTGCCCGCCCGCAGCCGACTCAGTCGTCCCTCGCACTCAGCCGCCGGCCGATGTCCCGCCGCCCGCCGAGCAGCCCTCCTGGCGGGATCTCGATGCCCCCGTCCTGCCCGCGCTGATGAACCGCAAGCGCACCGTGGAGAAGCGCGACCAGGAGAAGACCATCCGATTCACCCGGACCGCTGTAAGCGTGATCAGCGCCGCCGCTCACCAGCGCGGTCAGAGGTTCGCCGGATTCGTCGGGGACGCCGCCCTCGCTGTCGCCCTGGGCAAGGCAGGGCTGGTCGGCAGCCCGGACGACGATCCTCTCCGCCCGCTGATCGAGGCCGTCGAGGCACAGACGGTCGCGCTGAATCGCATCGGCGGCAACCTCAACCAGATCACCGCAGCCATTCACCGAGGAACGGTGCCCGAGCGTGCCGAGGCGGTGCTGGACCGCGTCGAGCAAGCGGCCGAAAGCAGCTACCGGCTGATCGACCAGCTGCTGGCGGAAGGCACCGCGCATGGTTCCTGACGTCTCCACCGGCTCCGACACCCGCGGACTGATCGTCTACCTCTTCGGCCCAGGCCGCCGCGACGAGCACACCGACCCGCACATCGTCGCCGCCTGGGACATGGCCGGCGCCCCCGACCCGGGCCGCGACCCGGCAGCCACCTACACCCACCTTGCCAAGCGCCTCGACCACCACGTCGACCTGCGCACCCGCGAGCTGGGCGGCAAGAAGCCACCTCAGCATGTCTGGCACTGCCCGGTCCGTACCGCGCCCGGCGACCGCTACCTCACCGACACCGAGTGGGCAGAGGTCGCCCGCCGCATCGTGCACGCCACAGGCATCGCCCCCGAAGGCGACGACAAGGCATGCCGATGGATCGCTGTGCGCCATGCCGACGACCACATCCACATCATGGCCACCACCGGCCGCGCCGACGGACGCCGCCCCCGCACCCACCACGACGGACAGCGCGCCCAAGCCGAGTGCCGCAAGATCGAAGCCGAGTTCGGCCTGCGCCGCCTCAAGTCCGGCGACCTCACCGCGCCCCGCACCCCCACCGGCGCCGAACGCGCCAAGGCGGAACGCCAGGGCCAGACCGTCACGGCACGGCAGTGGCTGCGCGAGCAGGCGTACGCGGTCGCCGCCGCCGTACAAACCGAAGCCGACTACTTCACCGTGCTGGACTCCCTGGGCATCAAGGTCAAGACGCGCCTCGGCCCCGAGACAGGCGATGTGATCGGCTACAGCCTTGCCGCACCTGGAGACACCAACGCGGCCGGCGAACCCGTCTGGTACGGAGGCTCCAAACTTGCCCCCGACCTCTCGATCAACCGTCTACGCGAACGCCTCCCCGACCAGAAGGTGGCCGACCACCCGCAGTACGTGGCGGACCCAGCCGACCCATGGCGCCACACCACCACCGCCATACACGCGGCACGCACCGTCCTTGGCTCCGGTGACGATGCCGCCGCCCAGGGCCACCTGGCCGCCTTCGGTGACGCCCTGTACAACATCGCCAGCGCCACGACCGGCCCACACCGGACGGAACTACGAGCGGCGGCGATGGCGTTCAACCGCGCCCGCCGCTCCGCCACCCGCGCCGACCACCAGGCCGCCACCGCCCTGCGCAAGGCCGCCAAGGAACTCGCCTACGCCTCCAGCGAGCCGGGCGGACTCGCCATCGCCCTGCTCTTCGCCACCGTGCACCTGGCCCGCGCCGCCGCCCACTGGCACGCCCAACGCGGCCACGAACAGCAAGCAGCCGCGGCCGAAGAAGCCCTCCGCCACCTACAGGCGGGCTACCAGCAGGCCGCCACACCCGTCCTGGCGGACTTGGCCCGCCGAGCACCGCGAGCCGCAACCGCCCGCCGCTTCGAACAGGATCTTCGTGCAGCTCTCCCCGACTACGCCGACCGGATCCTCGCCGACCCCACTTGGACCGCCCTGACCATAACCCTCGCCCAAGCCGAGACCGCCGGCCACAACCCCCGACGTCTCCTAGCCGAGGTGGGCACCCAGCGGGAACTCGACAGCGCGGAACGCCCCGCCGAGGTCCTCAACTGGCGCATCGCCGCTCAGCCGAACCGGCGGACGCAAGCGGCTCGCATGCGAAGCGCCACCAGCGGAACGTCGGCCATGTCCGCCACGTCACACCCTCCGGCCCCACCAGTGGCCACGAGGCCCGAAGAACGCAGTCGACACCGCTGACGCCACGGCCCGATGTCCGCGCCACACACCATGGCGGGGACATCCGGGCGATTCAACGGCCGGCTGCTTGCCAGCCACAAGCTGCTCACGTTGGTTCCCCACGCGCTCCGGTGGACAGGTGTGTCGCTCCGGTCGGCCTCGCACTCAGGTGAGGCCGACCGGCGAATCACGCTTCAGGAGCAGTTCCACTCCTCGCTGGGCAGCGCGTGCCACAGGTCGAGCCAGTCGTGGAGCAGGAAGAGGGGGCGGGTCAGGACGATGTCACCGGCCCGCTGGGAGCGGATCGCCAGGCCGAGGTCGGCGAAGACCGGATCGCCAGCGACGCTGTACGCCAGGCTGCCGGGCCGTGTTGGGCGGTGGACGAGCCAGTCCTCCACCTGGGAAGGTGCGCAGCCGGTCAGCGGGGCCGCGTCCAATCTCACCTGGGGGCCGGTGAGAGCGTCTGCGGCGACGCACCCCAGGCGGTTGTCATGGAAGAGGGCCCTGATCCCGCTCTCAGTGAAGTCGGCGTAGTTGAGCTGTTGGTCTTCGCCGTGGTGGGAGTAGGACGAGACAGCCGGTCCTTCGCCGAGGACGCGGGTGATCTCCTCCAAGGTCATCCCGAAGTGCAGGGGGCCTACTCCTACGTACGGCGTGAACGTCCACTCGGCACGCTCCTCCTCCCGGGCGATCCGCCACGGGCCGCAGTACCCCGCCTCGCTCCCCGGGGCGACCACGGGCGGCTCGGGTGCAGATTCTTGCGAGGCGGCCGATCTGGGCGTGGTCCGGTCCTCACGCCGACGGCCGAGTCGTTCCGGAGCCGCGGTGTCCTCGGGCTGCTCTTCCAGCCAGCGGATCGCCTGCTCCTGGTCCTGGCCGAACGGGTCTTCCGCCAACTCGCCTGCCCGGTCCAGGGCCGCGCGGCGCTCGTCCTCCGCAGTGACGAGGCCGGTGACATCCTTCCCCCAGGCAGCCAGCCGTTCCCGGGCGATCCACCGGTAGTACGAGTCCGCGCTCACGGCAAGGACCTCGCGAACGGCGGGCGCGTACCGGGGTACGGACGAGGCGAGGGCGGGGTCGGCCAGGAGCAGGGCGGTGGCCGCGAGCGCGGCCTCCCTCACCAGTGGTTCGTCGTCGTCGCAGAAATCCGCGATGTGGTCGTGGAGTATCGGCCTTGCCGCACGAGCGGTAGCCAGATCCTGCGTCGTGCCGACGCCGTCCTCGACGTCCAGGCGGGCGATGTCGGCGAACGAAGCCAGCCAGTTCAGCAGTTCGGCGCGAAGCGACCGCCGACCGGCCCTGCGCTCCCACCGGCCTTCGGCGAGGGTGCGCGGATCGTCGAGAAGACGGGCGAGGACCAAGGCCGCCGGAGCGGTCGCCGGAAACACCTGCTCCCGATTGAGGAGCAGCCGATACAGATCCCCCACCGCCCGCACCCGGCGGGCCGGGTCGGTGGCGAGCACAGCGCCGAGGATGTCCGGTGTGTCAGGCACACCGTGCTGGCCAGTACAGACGTGCGGCAGCCCCTCCCAGGCGGTGCTGGCGAGCTCTGCCTGTGCTCTGGGTGGCAGAGAGCCGGCGGGAGCATCAGGAAGGTCTGGGGTCATCTCGTTGATCACGGCCGCAGTGTTCCAGCCGACTCCGACATCAGCGCCGCCGATACATGCCACAAACCGCAGGCGGCTCACGCTCGAGCAATACTCTGATGCCCTCGCTGCTCGTGGCAGCGAGGGCATCAGTCGTCAGGCGGCGCGGGCTGTGGGTAATTGCGAGACCCATGTCGTGACCTCGGTCAGGTGCTCGGGCTGCAGCCCGAGGTGTGGGTCTGGCTGAACGAGGAGGGTCGGCGTTCCCGTGGCGGTGCGCTCCGCCGCCCAGTCGTGGTCGAGGCCGGTGAAGTCGTCGTCGATCCACACAGCGGGGGCGTCGCCCAGCCATGCGTCGACGTGGTCGCGTTTCCACAGGTAGCCGCTGGGGTGGCTCGTGGTGATCTGCGGACGCGAGAGGTCCACGTGCGGCAGAGACGGGAGGCCGAGGAGCGGTCCGATCAGGGCAGTGGCGTCCTGCCGCCAGCTGGTGCACCAGACGGGGGTGACCAGGCCGGCACGGATCACATCCATGAGCATGGGGCCGTGGGCAGGGTCGAGCCAGACGGTGACCGGGTTGTCGGCGTTCCGGCCGGTCGGGACGACGTCGTGGCGGGCGTGGGTGGCCGGGGTCGAGCCGTCCGCGTTGGGGAAGGGTATGAGGACGCCATCTATGTCGAGGAGCAGATAGGGCGGGCGCATCGGTTCCTCCAAGGGAAGCCCGGGCGAATGGCTGGTCAGAGCTTGCGAGTGCGGATCAGCAGGGTGGTGGGCCAGTGGCCCATACGGGGGTCGTGGAACTCCTGGGCCGAGGTGAGCCAAAAACCCGCCTGGCTGAGGCGCTTCTCCCACCGGTCCGTGGAGAACTCCCAGCGGGCGATGGGGAGCCGGGTGCGGTCGGGAAGGGTGACGTAGTCGCGGCGAGGACGGTCGTCACCCGAAGGGCTTCGGCCACCACGCTGCGGGTGCGGGATGGAGAAGGCGAGCACCCGGCCGGGCGTGAGGCGCTGGGCAATGGCCGGGAGCAGGAGCTCGGGCGCGACAAGCCCGACGGCGCCGAAGACGGAGTAGATCGCGTCGAATTGCTCGTCGGAGGCATGCAGGTAGTGCAGGGCGTGACCGGCGACGAAGGTGAGGTTGTTCAGCCGTCCGTAGTGGGAGCGGGCACGGCGGACCTGGAGGCCGACCAGGTCGACGCCGGTGACGTGGGCGCCGTGGCGGGTGGCGAGGTGGGCGGCACTGTGGCCGGGGCCGCAGCCGAGTTCCAGGAGCCGCTTGCCGCGCAGGTCGGGGCCGAGGACGTCGGCTGCAGGCCCTTGGCCGGGTCTCGTGGTCCATTCCATTCGGGCGGGTACGGAAAGGGGTTCGGCAAGTCCGGTGGCGGTGCGCTGGAGGGCGTGGGCGTGCCATGGGGATGCCTGGGCGAGCACGTCAGATCTCCAGGAGGTGGAGGACGTCGGTGAGGTGGCGGCGGACGGCCTTGGTGTAGGCGGGGTCGGTGGCCGGGTCGTTGATCCAGCGGATGGACTGTTCCATGAACCACTCGACTGCCCACATGCGGTGCCAGCCCAGGGCCCAGTTCTCGGCGGTGAGTCCGCCGCGCGGGGCGAGGGCGTCGGGGGTGCCGCCGGCAGTGACGTACTGCTCCAGGAAGACGCGCAAGCGGACGGGGTGCGGGGGTTCGATGGTTCCGTGCCAGCTGGCGAGGTCGAGCAAGCCGGGGCCGGTGAGGGCGCGGGCGAAGTCGAGCAGCCGCCAGCCGCGCTCCCCGATGTGGAGGCTGGTGGGGTGGAACTCGGAGTGCACCCAGCCGAAGGGCGCCAGTGTCGCTCCGGCCGAGCGGGCCCCTGCGGCCTGGGCGATACGGTCGAGCGCGTCCTCGACGTCGTCGGCGTCCTGCCACCGGTCGGCCTTTCTCAGCTGTTCGAGATGCTCCAGCGCCCGGGCCGGGAGCGTACGCAGCCGGTCCTGGTTGAGGACGGGCAAGGGCGGAGCCGTACGGGTGCCGTGCAGGACCACGGCCGCGGCGACACCGTCGAGGTCGTCGGCCTCGCGGACGGACGGTCCGAGGTCCTCCATGAGCATGCCGAGCCAGCCGTCCAGGACGGCGGAGGCGTGGACCTGGGGGACGGGTACGCCGAGGGTGTGGGCCAGGCGCAGTGCCTGGTCCTCGCTGTCGAAGGGCTTCTTGGCGTACTTGAAGATGGCCGTGGTGCCGTCGTGGAAGGTGACGCGCTCGACTCCGGACATGGACCACACGCGTACCTCCTCCCGTACGGCGGTGGTCTGGCCGGTCGCGGTGAGCAGGTTGTCGAGGAGTTCGGCGCTGGGGTTCGTGGTCACGTGAGGGGCTCCGGGGAGGGGTGGTGGCGTCCGGGGCGGGCGGGAGATGCCTGGCCCGCCCCGGAGCCTGATCGGGTGGTGGGTTACGCGGCGGGGTTCACGCGGTGGGCGTAGACCTGCTCGATCCAGCCCGCCTTGAACGCGGCGAGGTCGTCACGGAAGTTCACCATCGAGGCACCGTAGGGGGCGACCACGCCGCCGGACTGGTCCGGCACGGACTGGCAGCCGTGCACGAGCCGGCCGCCGAGCGCGGCGTGGGCCTTGATGGACTCGATCCGGCGGTGCTCGTTGAACCAGCCGCCGTGGTAGACCTCGTCGAGCATGCCGCCCATCTCGTTGTCCAGGTCGAAGACGACGGAGGTGGCGGCGGGGAAGAACCAGCACGGGCCGACGTTGGAGATGTGCCCGTCCAGCTCGACCTTGTTGAGCGCCATGAGCGTGGCGGCCTCGCGCAGCATCCGCAGGTGGTCGGCGGTGATCTGCGGGAGTCCGAGGCCGGCGAGGTGCTCCTCTCGGAAGAGGTGGGCGTACACCTGGTACGCGGTGGCCAGGACGCGGGCCGCGTCGGAGGTGGACTCACCGTGGTGCTTGATGAAGTCGAGCGCGAGCTGCTCGACCGCGCTCTCGGTCGTCTCGTCCACTTCCAGGAGCTGGGACTTGACCAGCTCCCAGTCGGCGACGAGCCACGTGCTCGACTCGAAGCGGAAGAAATACTCGGCCGGGTCGATCGTGATGCGCCGGCCGTCGACCTGGATGCCGGGCAGGCGGCTCCAGCGCGGGTCGAACGCCTTGGGCAGCTCGACCGTGATGGCCGTGGTGTCGATGGTGGTCACCGTGTCTCCGTCTCTGATCGGTCAGGTTCGGGCACAGGAATGCCCGAGCCTGGTGTGGGCGTACGGAACTTCGGGGTGCCGCCCGGGCCAAGGGGGAGCCTGGATCATGGTCGCGCCGTTCCGGGCGGCTGCTGATAAGTGAACCGGTGGTCACGCTCAGTGGGTACGGTGGAAGGCAGTTGAAGCGGTATACGCGGTTTACAGCTCCAGGGTGGAGGCGATCGTGACGGCGCAGAGAGACCCCAACTCCCGTCTGCGCGACGTCATCGACGCGGTCGGCTGCACCTACGAGGCTCTCGCCAGGGACGTGCGGCGCGTCGCCGCCGAGAACGGCGAGATCCAACAGACCAACAAGTCGGCCATCTCGCACTGGGTGAACGGCACCCGTGCCCCGTCGGGCCGAGTAGGTCAGTACCTGGCCGAGGCGCTGTCTCGCCGAGCGGGGCGCACGATCACCCAGACCGAGATCGGCCTCCAGGCCGGTGATGACGAAGAGCCTGCGGAATCCGATCCCGTCCTCGCGGTCACGGACCTGGGCCGCGCCGACGTCGAGCGCCGCCGCTTCCTCGCCATCGCGGCCTTCACCACCGCCGGCGTCGCCATGCCGCTCGGTTACGACCACGAGGCCACCGCCCGCATGCTCCGCGCTCGCACCGGCATGTTCCTGGTCGGGGCGGAGGACGTGGACGTCGTACGGCAGATCACCGCGGCCTTCAGCGCGGCCGACGAGCGCCTCGGCGGCGGGCACGGCCTGACCACCGTCACCGCGTACCTCGCCGACACAGCCGCCCCCATGCTGCGCGGACGCTTCCCCAGCGAAGGCTTACGCCGGGCAGCGTTCGGCGCGGTCGCCGAGCTGGCCTACCTCGCAGGGTGGAAGCACCACGACCTCGGCCAGGAAGGCGCCGCCCAGCGCTACTACCAGGTCGGCTACAAGCTCGCCTGCGAAGCCGACCCCCACGGCCACGCCGCCTGGATGATGCGAGCCCTCGCCCACCAGGCCCTGAGCCTCAAGCAACCCCACCACTGCGTCGACCTCGTCGAAGGCGCCCTCCGGCGCGGCCTAGACCACGTTGATGGCCAGACCGAGGCCCTCCTCCACATCACCCATGCCCGCGCCTACGCTGCCACCGACGAGAACTCCCTGGCCGCGCGCGCCCTGCTCTCTGCCGAGGACGCCCTCCTCCGCGACGACGGCCCCCAGCCCAGCTACTCCCGCGTCAGCGGCCCCGCCGCCGGCACCGTGGCCAGTCACACCGCCCGCACCTTGACCGACCTCGCCGACCACATCGGCACCGAACAGCAGCACCGGGACGCCCTCACCCGCTGGGACCCCGTGAAGTACAAGCGCGTCCACGCCCTCACCCACGCCGACCTCGGCGACAGCCTCGCCGCCCAGGCCCGCGCCGACGAGGCCGTCGCTGCCTGGACCCAGGCCCTGATCCTCATGGAGGGCATGACCTCCGACCGGACCCGGAAGGCGATCACCTCAATTCGCTCCACGCTCGCGGTCTACCAGCGCCGCCGCGTTCCCGGTGCCGCCGATCTCGCCCGCCGCGCCCGCGAGGCCCTCGCCTAACATGCCCAACAACCCGCCCGACGAAGGGAACACCGTGGCCCAGCAGACCGACGACCGCTCCCAAGCCCTCAAGCCGGCGCTCGAATCGATGACCCTGCTGGTTGCCGCCGTCATCGTCCACGACAAGGCCACCAACCGCGTCGTCCTCCTCCAGCGCAGCGAAAACGCCAAGTTCGCCCAGGGCATGTGGGACCTCCCCGTCGGCAAGAGCGAGCCGGGCGAACCCATCACGGAGACCGCAGTCCGCGAGCTCTACGAGGAGACGGGCCTCACGGTGAAGCCTGAGTCCCTCAAGGTCGCCCACATCATTCACGGCGCCTGGGGGGTCGAAGCCCCCAACGGCTTCCTCACCGTCGTCTTCGCCGCCCACGACTGGACCGGCGAGCCCGAGAACCGCGAACCCCGCAAGCACTCCCAGGTCCGCTGGGTCGACGCCAACGCCATCCCCGACGATTTCGTGGACACTACAGCCATTGCCCTCCGGCATTTCTTGGCGGGCGGCACACAAGTTTCCCTTGATGGTTGGCGCTGAGCAGTGCCAACCATCAAGAGGGCTGCCCGCACTCACTCTGGATACCGCATTCTCGTTCGGTGAGCAACGAGTGTCGGACCATTAGATGCGGACTATTCGAGTTCCGCAATATGATGCGCCTGAGAGCTCAGGTGGGGGTGTCGTGCCATTAGGTCCTTTGCCAGTGCTAGGTCTTCCTGCGCTTGCTGAGTACGCCCGGCCCGCCGGTAGTTGATGATTCGAGTCTTGAGGGCCATGAGCAGAGTCTCGCTCGGGATATCTCGTGCAGACTCAACACTAATGATCTCCGTGAACTTGGCGATTGCTTCATCGGTCTCCCCGGCCCGACTCAGTGCAACGCCAAGCTGATGGCGTAGCACCATGTCATTGGGTGCGAACTCCACGGCTCGCCGCAATGCGTTGACGCGACCGTATTTGTCCCGCTGTGCGTCGCACACTCTCGCCTTGGTGCTGTATGCGAGACTGCCGGTGAGCCGATTCGCACGAGCGCATGCGACATCTGCGAACTTCATCGCCTGCCCAATTCTTTTCCGTGCGAGCTCGTAGCTAGCACTCATCGCAAACACGTAAGCGCTCGTCGGAGCGATATCGCGCGCTTGTTTGAAGAGGGCGTCGGCTGCTTCCATATTCCCGGAGAATGTTTCGGATTCACCTCGCCGGCAGAGGATCGCTCCACGCTTCTCGTTGTCTGCTTCGATTCCGAATCGCTCGAATATCCCGACGAATCTATCAACTTCCCACGACTTCAGCTCCATTTGTTGCGTGTATTGCTGGACGCGTCGTCGGGCGCTGGTCTCCAGGTCGCCGAAACGCGCTAGTTGGTTCGCCGCGAAGGAGAGGGTGATGGGAAGGCTGGTATAAGTTGCTTGGCCGTCGGCAGGATGAACCTGGCGGCTTACCAGCGTAGCCTCTTCGAGTTCGCGGAGGGCCGAGTCCAATCGCTCGCGAGAAATCTCCGAAGCCAGAGCAAGGAGTTGGTCTCCAGGTGGGGTATCGAAGATGGACATTACGCTTAGTACGCGCTTCGCGTCGGAGGACAGTACGTCCCAGATGTTACGGAAGCTGAATTCAAGGACGGGGGAGTCTTCACCCTTGACCGCACCTAGGGCATCGTTTAGATTCCCGCATAGCTTGTATCTGCCGAGGACCCACTGGATGGCGAGTGGTAGCCCCCCGCATGCCTTATTGATTCCATCGATTCGTCGTTCAGTGAGCGAGAGGTCGATTCGGAATTCGCCCGACTTCACTGCAACAAAGTCGCGAGTCTCCTCATGGTTCAGTTCGGGTACCGTGACGGGGTATTCCCATCCGCCAGTTTTGCGGCGACTTGTAATGATCACCTTGGCCTGTGAAGCTGGTGGAAGATCCTGAATGAAGGAGATGATCCTCCCGTCATCGACAGTCTCGAGATTATCTAGGACGATGAGGGTCGGCCAAACGGACAGCCACTCCAGAACTAGCAGCTTTTTTTCATCAAGGGCTGAGGGGGGCTCCTCCCCGAATAGTAGTAGGATCTGATCAAGGAGACCTTCGAGAGAGTAAAGCGTTCGGGTCTGAGAGCGGGAGATCCCGCCGGAAGTCAGCGCCGTTTCCTTGGCTGTTAGCTGCAGGATTGCCTCGAAATCCCTTTGGTCGTAGAAATGGTAAGCAGCCCAGGTTGCGAGAGCAGACTTTCCGACACCGCCGGGGCCATGAACGTTGATAATCCAGATCCGTGGGTCTTTCGTTACAGCCGTGATTAGCTGGTCCCTCAATTGCTCACGTCCAACAAAGAATTGGTAGTCTTTCTCCAGTAGGCGATAGGTTCCTGTGTCTACAGCAAAGGGGGTCTTGGGCTGGTCGCGTTCGAGGCTGTCCCGGTCTGCCCTCTCCTCTAGGTCGTCGAGAAGTTCCTCTAGCTCTTCTGCGCTGTCAAGGCGTACGGTTGAGTCGCCCCGACGGAAGTAGATCTCGCCGCGACGTAGTCCGTATGACTCTTTCGGATGGAAGTCATGCTTAACAAGGGAAGGTGTGCGCCGCTTCCTTCTTTTTGCCGCCGCACGGACAAGAATAACGGCGAACCATTGAGGTTCTCCCGTGTACCGGAGTTGGTGCTGGACAATGTCTACGGAAATGTCAAGTCCAGTCGCGCGGCGAATCTTGTCGCGGAGGAGTTTTGCGTCGTACGGCAGTTCGGAGTTAAGGCCGACGGGTACCCATGTCTTATCTTGGACACCAATTACCAGGTAGCCGCCTCCTGTGTTCTTCATTGCGAGCGCGTCTCTAGCGAAGGCGGCAATGTCATAGTCCGACTCAAGTCGGAAGAGCTGCTTAAAATCCAGCCACTCGCACTCGCCGCGGCAGTCGACTAGGTATTTGAGTGCATCAAGGCTCAGATCTCCGTCTCGAACCATCCGCTCGATCGTGGCGAGGTTCATTCTTGGCTACTCGCTCTCTGGCCAACGGCCGGACGTCGCAGGATCAGCATCGTATCGGTACGGCGTGTCCGAAGAGCAGTGTCTTGGCGCCAAGTTGACCACGCCAAGTCCTTGTGCCTGAACGAAAGTGACGAGACGCCAGTTGCGTTGTGAGGTTTTGCATCCCTCCCTCGCCCCATGACCGCCAACGGACGCTCAGGAACGGGACCAGCTGTTGGCGAAGTCGCAGTGGAGGTTCGTCCAGCGGCGCTGCTCGGCGGGGGTGTAAGCGGGATGGTCGCGGAGGTGGGTCAGGGCGTTGACCCACTGGTCCCAGAGGCCGCCGGGCTGGGTGAAGCGGTCGGCGTGGTGGGTGTCGAGGTGGGCGTCGAGGCGGAGGAGGGCACCGAGGGCTGCGGGCTGGTCGTAGCGGAGGTCGGTGCGGGGGAGGTAGCGGTCGAGGTAGGCGGTGAGGATCTCGGCGTCGGCGTGCGTGCCGAAGCGGGCCAGGGCAAAGCAGTAGGCGCTGCCGGAGTAGCAGACCTCGCTGGCCAGGAGCAGGTCGCCGATGTGTGCCCGGAACCGTTCGCGGCGGTCGATGCCGATCAGCCAGGCGGCGGTGAGGCGCGAGCGCCATTCGTACCCGAGGAGGGCTTCCAGTTCCTCGTCGGTGATCGCGGCGGCGTCATTGAGTAGGTGTCGGGTGAAGCGGGTGGTGTGCCACCACCGGGGGCCCAGGAACCGCCCGCCGTTCAGTACGAGGTAGCGCGGGAGGCCGCCGTACATCCTCGTCACGTAGCTCTCGACCACATGGCCGTAGCCAACTTCCTCGGGGTGCTGGGATGGCATCGGTCACCTTTCCGGGTAGAGGTCGGTACGGTCGATCCAGGTGGGGGCGACGAAGATGTTGTCGCCGGCGGGGGCTTCGGATGCTTCGAGCAGGGACCAGGTGCGGGACTCCTCGACCAGGTGCCCCCACGGTGCGGTCCAGTCGAGTTCCCAGTCCAGGCCGGTGCCGGAGATGCCGTAGGTGCGGCCGGAGTCCACGCGCCAGAGCTGGGAGTAAAGGATCACCTGGGCGTGGTCGGCCAGGTCGTTGATGATCTCGGTGAAGTGGGCCGAGGGCCAGCCCGGGGCGTCGTCTGCCACGGTGGTGCGTAGGTGCGCGGTGAGCGGCGGGACGACGGGGGTGCGGGCGCCGAGTTCGGTCAGCGCCCAGCGGATGCCGACGGACTCGGTCCAGTCCGGTGGGGTCGCGCGTTCCAGGCAGGCGCGGTAGGCGCGGCGCAGGGGCTCGATGGCGCCGTCGATCTCCAGGCTCGCCAGGGCCATGGCCGCCCATTCGCGGACGGTCGGGTTGTCGCTGTCCAGCAGGCCGATGAGAGCGGGGCCGCAACGGGGATCGCCCACCTCCTCGAAGACCTCGATGGCGGTCAGCTGGCCGAAGCCGCCGAGGGAAGGCAGGCCGTCGATGACGGCGGGTATGGCGTCGGCGCCGATCCAGATCAGCTCCGCGCGGGCGTCGTAGGACTCGTCGGCCTTGCCGTCGAGCTGCTGGACGAGTGTCTCGATGTGGGAGGTCATGACGCGGAGTGGTCCCGGCGCCAGAAGGTGGGGAGCCACCAGCAGAGCACCGAGCGGTCGTCTGGCCACGGGGCGCGGTCCTCGGATTCCCAGTCCTCGAAGGAGTCGCGCGTCAGGTCGATGGGCCGCCAGGCGGGGTCGAGCGGCTCATCCTCGGCCGGCGGGCGGACGTACCGGAGGCCGTGCTCGTCGCAGGCGCCGAAGTCCTGATAGTTCCGCTGGGCCTCGATCAGGGAGACCTTGTTCGCGCCGCCGCTCATGGTGGGCCAGCGGAACTGGACCCCGTCGTCCTCCCAGAAGCAGACGGGGCAGATCTCGTACGAGCCGGGCATCTCGTCCAGCACGCGGTGCCCGCAACAGGGACAGGGGTAGGAGTCGCTCACCTGCGCAGTCTCCTTGCAGGCCCAGCCGGTGTGCCAGGGATTTCGCCGCCTCGGAGCCCTCGGGCAGTCCGCAGCCAGTCCGCAGGACACCCGTAAACGGCCGTCGGGAGCCAACGCGTGCCAACCAGGAAATCCCAGTTCAGAGCCCTGGAGGGGGCTCCGCCGCAGGTCAGGATCTGGCTTCAGACATTCCGCTTCAATGTCTAGCGGGTGAGATACCGCTACGTCGCTGATCTGGCACATGTGCAAGTTGGAAGGGGTTCGGCTCCTCGGAGCCGGGCCCCTGCCTGCTTCCCGTGCTGGGATGGTGCTGGGTAACTGACCTTTCGTGACCTGTCATCACCCCTGCTCGTCCCTACCGCGTGCCGGGATTGCGCTGGGCTGTGGGTGAGCTGCTCGTGCTGGGGCTGAACCCCGCGTAGTGCCCGGCTCGTCTGCTTCCAGGGCTCTGAGCGGGGACTTTCCTGGGGTGGGGCTCTTTGTGCGGAAACGGGTGTGCCCGTTGGGCGCTGCGCGACGTCGGTGCGTGGCAAGCCGCCCTGGACGAACCTGCTTAATCCGCACCTCGGCCGCGTTACGACTCGGACGGTGCGGGTGCAGGCCTTTCGGGTGCGCGTCGCCGTGGACCGGGAGGATCGACGGCGGGTATCTCGACCGAGAGGTGAGGCTGTTGGCCGAGGGCCGTGAAGAACGCGGCAGTCTTCGAGGGCGAGATGGGTGACGGTCCCGATCGATGGCTGGAGGTGCTGTGTGAAGACCCGCGGACCTTTCATGATCGACACTCCCTGGCCCGAATGCGCCATCCGTGCACCACTGGAGAAGCTGCCGCAGGCCGCCGGCGCCCCGTACGTCCTGAAGGATGTCTAGGACGCGACAGCCCTCCCGGGCTGGCTCGACGACCTCACAGACAGCGGACTGCGCCCTCTTGCCGGCCTCGCCGGAGCCCTGCGTGAAGACCGGCAGGCCGTCGCCCAGGGAATCGCCGCCCCCTACAGTTCCGGGGTCAACGAAGGCCGCACCACCGACGTGAAGCCTCGGCCCCCAGCCACGCCCGCTCCCCACGAACCGCCCAGCAGCACCAAACCCCAGGTCAGCGCACCCAACCGAAACGCCGAGGCTGGTACACCACTTCAGCGGACGTGAGCCGGGGATCGCGTCCGCCAAGTGGTGTAGCAGCGACAAACCCAAAGACGCAGGTCACGATACCCATCGCAAGCTTCTGCCGGCTTCCGCTCTCTGGCAGGACGTCAGCCCGCACAGACAGTGCCGCACGACCGCCGGTCTCCTTGGACGACCGGTGCACAGATCACGCTCGCGGAGATCGCTGCTGCACCACGAGCGGGAACCCGACCCGATTTTGGGCGGGCGACCGGGCGACTGGGCGACCGGGCGACTGGGCGACCGGGCGGCGGGGCAACCGGCCTTGATCGCCCAATGGCGGCCGCCGCTGGATGCCGGCTCCCCGCTGGGCTGCTCTCGCCGCCGCCCGTGGGGGGAGCGCCGCCGGGGTGTCTTCTTGCGCGTGGTGCGGTCTGACGGCGAGGGTATCCCAGGCTTTGTCCTGATCAAGGAAAAAGATTGAGGATCAAGCGCGAAAGGGATTACGTCACAGGACTAAGCTCGCTACCTTCTGTTCTGGTTACTAGTTCTGCACGGGTCATGCCATGGCGAACGGTGAGTCCGCACGCTCCTGGCACACCCACTTTCCCAGCAGGTCAGCGTTTTCCCGCTGACATCCCCACCTTGGGAGACCTCCGTGCGCGCCGGGCCTTCAGCATCTGAACGTTCCCAGTCCTCCCGCTCAGCTCTGTCGCGCCCGGCGCCCTTCCGCTGGGCGCCCGGCTCGCGGCTGCGGCCCCGGCAGGCGGGGCGGGGGCCGCGGCACTCGGCGGGGCGCCGGCCCGCGAGAGCGCGTCTGCACGCCAGACGCACGCCATCGCCGCTGACCACGGCACCGGGAGCAGGCCGTCGCCGGGTCGGCACGCGAGCGGAGAAGAGACTCAGTCCGCCTTCCGTAGGCCCCTCGCGGTGCCGGTGGTGGTGTCCGGCCTGCTGTACGTGTCTCAGGTGTCGGCGACGGCAGAGAAGGCAACGCCAGGAGACTCCGCGACGCCAGTGGCCGCCGCAGCGGCGGCGGAGATCCGCGACATCCACGGTGATGCCCGCGATCCGCAGTACGCCTCGGACGACCGCGTACCGGTCGGCGCCACGCTCCACGCACGCACCATCGCCCTGCACCTCACCGGCGGCGACTCGACGGGGGTGGGCCTCCATCGACAACGGTGCTCGCGGCGACGAGGTCTGGCTGGGCCGTTCGTTCGACGGCGGCCGGGCGTGGACCGGGGGCAGCGGACTCGGTGTCACCGTGACGCCGGAGGGTTGCGGCGGCCGGCGCACCGCGATGTACGACGTCGACGACTGGGGCGACCAGGGCATCGGCGCCCTCCGGGCCTGCGGCAGGGCCCGGAACCGGCCCGAGATCGCCTGTACGCCGTGGGCCGGGGCGGACTGGAACGCGTCGACCGAGCCCGCGACCCGCGCGGCACAAACCACCCGACACCCGAAGCAGCGAGTTGCTGCGTTCCCAAGCCGCGGCGACCCGGGTGGTCGGCAGCCGGCCGGCCACCGTCGCACGCACGCGGCGACACCAGACAACCGACACGCAAAGGAGCCGCAATGCGATCAAGACCCGTACGACTGTTACTGGCCATGCTAGGCGCAGTCCTTCTCATGACCGGGCTGGCCTCTCCGGTCACCGCCGCTCCGGGGGACCTCCAGGTCCTGCTGTTCACGAAGACCGCGCCCGGGGCGTTCCGGCACGGTTCGATCCCGGCGGGCATCGCGATGTTCGATCGGATTGCCGCCGACCGCGACTGGGAGATGACGAAGAGTGAGAACTCGGCGGTCTTCAACGACGCCGAGCTGGCCAGGTACGACGTCGTGGTGATGCTGCAGACGAGCGGCATGGTGTGGGACAACAACGCCCAGCGGCAGGCCGTGCAGACCTACGTGAACAACGGTGGCGGCATCGCGGCCATCCACAACACGCTCGACATGGGCATCGAGAACGAGTTCCCGTGGTGGGACGAACTGGTCAACGGCGGCGCCCACATGCCCGCCCACGCCGCCGGGGGCCAACAGGGCACCGCCAAGGTCGCCGACCGGGTCCACCCCTCCACCGCGCACCTTCCCGACCGCTGGCAGCGCACGGAGGAGTGGTACAACTTCGACCCCAACCCGCGCGGTGACGTGCACGTCCTGGTCACCGCCGACGAGACCACGTACAACCCGGGCGGCGAGGCCATGGGCCACGACCACCCGATCTCCTGGTGCCGCAACGCCGAGGGCGGCAGTGTCTGGGCCACCGCCATGGGCCACGACGACGCCACCTACTCGGACCCGCTCTTCCGCGACCACGTCGCGGGCGGCGTCGAGACGGCGGGAGGAAAGCTCGCGGCGGACTGCGGCCCGACGGTGTGGTCCAGCTACGAGAAGGTCGCGCTGGACGAGAGCACCGTGGGTCCGGCCGCGCTGGACGTCGCCGACGACGGCCGGGTGTTCTACGCCGAGTACGGCGGCAAGGTGAAGATCCACAAGCCGGACGGCGGCGGGGTCGTCACCGCGGCCACGCTCAATGTGTACACCGGCGGCGAGGACGGCCTGACGGGCCTGGCGCTCGACCCGGACTTCGCCACCAACCGCTGGATCTACCTGATGTACTCGCCGGCCGGCGGCACCCAGGACATCGCGCGCATCTCGCGGTTCACGGTGTCCGGCGACGCGCTGGTCATGTCCAGCGAGCGGGTGGTGATGACGGTCCCGTCGTCGCGGCAGGCACCGGAGCCGGGGCACACCGGCGGCTACATCACCTTCGGGCCGAACGGCAACCTCTACATAGGCACCGGCGATGACATCGAGCCGTTCCGGTCCGACGGGTACGCGCCGATCGACGAGCGTCCGGGGCGCGCGAACAACGACGTCCAGGCCACCTCGGCCAACACCAACGACCTGCGCGGCAAGATCCTGCGCATCCATCCGGAGAGCAACGGCACCTACACCGTCCCGGCGGGCAACATGTTCGCGCCCGGCACCGCCAGGACGAGGCCCGAGATCTACGCCATGGGCTTCCGCAACCCGTTCCGGTTCTCCGTCGACTCCGAGGACGGCACGCTCTACGCCGCCGACTACGGCCCGGACGCGGGGAGCGACAACCCCAACCGGGGACCGGCGGCGACGGTGGAGTGGAACGTGATCAAGTCGCCGGGGTTCTACGGCTGGCCGTACTGCATCGGCAACAACATTCCGTACCGGGACTACAACTTCGCCACCGGCCAGTCCGGCCCCAACTTCAACTGCGGCAGCCCGGTCAACAACTCGCCCAACAACACCGGCCTCACCAACCTCCCGGCGGCCCGCAGCGCGGACGTCTGGTACGGCGCCGGCGCCAACGGCAACAGGTTCCCGGAGATGGGCAACGGCGGTAATGCGCCGGCCGCGTTCCCGGTCTACGAGTACGACCCGGACAACCCGTCGGAGACGAAGTTCCCCGCCTACTTCGACGACACACCGTTCTTCGGCGACTGGTCGCGCCACCGGCTGTGGGAGTTCCGCGAGGGCCAGGACGGGAGGCTGCTGAAGATCAACGACTTCGTGCCGAACCTGGACTTCAACTCGCCGATGGACATGAAGTTCGGCCCGGACGGGGCGATGTACCTCCTGGAGTGGGGCCGCGGCTTCGGCCGCGACAACCCGGACGCCGGGCTGTACCGCATCGACTACACCACCGGCGACCGGCGGCCGATCGCCAACGCCTCGGCGACCCCGTCCTCGGGCACCGCCCCGCTGACGGTCCGGTTCTCCAGCGAGGGGTCCCGCGACCCGGAGGGCGGCACGATCTCCTACCGGTGGGAGTTCGGTGACGGCGCGACTTCCACGGCGGCGAACCCCACGCACACGTACACGCAGAGGGGCGAGTTCCACGCGCAGCTCACCGTCACCGACTCCGGCGGCAAGACCGGCACCGCGAACGTGGTGGTCACCTCGGGCAACACCGAGCCGGTCGTGAACCTGTCGATCCCGGACGGAGGCATGTACGACTGGGGTGAGGAGATCCCGTACACGGTGAACGTCACCGACCCGGAGGACGGCACGATCGACTGCGCAAGGGTCAGGACCGTCCCGTCGCTCGGACACGACGACCACGCGCACGACACCGGCGAGGTCAGGGGCTGCTCGGGCACGATCACGCCGGAGACCGACGCGGGCCATGCCGAACTGGACGTCTCCTACGTCGTCTCCTCCAGCTACGCCGACAACGGGACGCCCGTGCTGACGGGCAGCGACAGGGCAGTGCTTCAGCCCAAGCACAAGCAGGCCGAGTTCTTCGACGGCCAGTCCGGGGTGCGGGTGATCTCGCAGGGCGGCGCCGAGTCCGGGGCCCGGATCGGTGACATCAGCGGCGGCGACTGGATCTCCTTCGAACCGGTCAACTTCGTGGGCATCGACCAGGTCTCGATCCGGCTGTCGTCGCCGTCCGGGGGCGGCACGGTCGAGCTGCGCACCGGCTCGCCGACCGGCCCGGTGGTCGCCTCGGTGCCGGTCCAGAGCACCGGCGGCTGGGACAACTACGTCAACATGCCCGCCGTGGACGTCAACGCTCCGGCCGGGACGACGGAACTGTTCATGGTGTTCCGGACGGCCGGTGGAGGCTCGTACGACGTCGACTCGATGACGTTCACCGGGCCGGGCGTCGGCCAGGGCACCGGTGGCACCGGGGATCAGATCGTCGGCGTCGGCGGCAAGTGCGTCGACGTGGACGGCGCGGCGAACGGGGCGAATGGCGCGGCGGTCCAGTTGTGGGACTGCAACGGCGGCGCCAACCAGCAGTGGAGCGCCACGGGAGGCACGCTGCGCACGCTCGGCAAGTGCCTGGACGTGGACGGCGCGGGCGGCACGGCCGACGGGACGGCGGTCCAGTTGTGGGACTGCAACGGCGGCGCCAACCAGGGCTGGTCCGTGCAGTCCGACGGGACGATCCGCAACCGTGGCAAGTGCCTGGACGCGCCGGGCGGCAGTTCTGCCAACGGGACGCAACTGATCATCTGGACGTGCAGCGGCGGCGCCAACCAGAGGTGGACGATGTCCTGAGCGCGAAGGGACAAGCGTCTGCGGACGCCGTCGCCCACGCTCGGCTCGGCCGACCGGGCGCGTCCGCCGTTCGGACCTGTGAGCCCGCAAGGACGGCCCGCCCTCCGTGGGCGTGCGGTTCGCCGGTGACGCAGTGACCGTACCGGGTTGATCCGGGCCCCGCGGAATCCGTTCCGCGGGGCCCTTCCGCTGCTCGTGGCCGCCCGGCCGGCCGGTCTCCCCGGCGCTGGGCGGCACGGCGGGTTACCGGCCTCGGGTCGCCAGCCCGCGCGTTTCACTCGCGGTAGCGTCCCGGTTCTTGAGCAGGACGGCGAAGTACCGTCTGGCCAGGGGCGACAGGGCTTGTCGAAGGCGTCTGTCGTTCCAGCAGGAAGGTGCTTTCCGCGTGCGCACCACTGGGTTGCGTCCCAAGCTCGTCGTGTCCGCCGACGGCCGCGGGGTGGTCTCGGCGAGTTCGAGCTGCCGCTCGTAGCCGGCCTGGCCGAAGAACTCCGACTGCTTGTCGCCGTCCTCCGCCTGCTCCGAGGCGGCCGGGTCGTCGCCCACGTCGTCCTTGGGCGCGTCGGACGAATAGGAGGCCGGCAGCACGGCGGCGAACAGGGCCGCTGCCGCAGCGACCAGCCTCGAACGTCGCCTGCGGGGCCGGTCCGACGGAGGTCTGCGGTACTGCAAGACGTCCTTCGACCGCTGCGAATTCCGACCGCGCCTGCGCCCGCGAGCACGGTTGCGCGCCTGCTCATGTGCCTTCTCGTGTGTGCCGGGAGCGGATGGGTCGAAATCCGCATCGGCCTGCGCCGACTCGTCCGCGACCGGGCCGGCTGCCGGACCTGTCGATGGTGACGGTGCCCTGTGAGGGGCACCGTCGTGTCGGGTCCGCTTCGTGGCTGTTAGGGCAGGGTCCATTTCTGGTTGGGTCCGGTGTGGCAGGTCCACAGGAGGGCTCTGGTGCCGTCGTTCCAGGGGCCGCCGCCTTCGGCGTCGAGGCACTTGCCGGAGTTGGGGTTGCGGAGGGTGCCGTCGGAGTGCGGCTGCCACTGCTGGGCGCCGGTGCCGTTGCAGGTCCACAGCTGGATCTGGGTGCCGTCGGCGGTGGCGGCGCCGTCGACGTCGAGGCACTTGCCCAGCGCGCGGATGGTGCCGTCGCCGGGCAGGGTCCAGTACTGGTTGAGTCCGGTGTGGCAGGTCCACAGCTGGATCTGGGTGCCGTCGGCGGTGGCGCCGCCGTCGACGTCGAGGCACTTGCCGTCCACGCCCCTCACCTCACCGGAGGAAGTGCCTGCGCCGTCGGCCGCGGCGGCGTTGAGGACGTCGAGCGCGCTCTGTTGGCACTGGTGGCTGGTCTCGTTCACCGGGCCGCTCCAGTCCGATCCGTAGAAGCCCTCGTCATTGCGGGCGTTGTGGTACGCGGCGTCGGCTTGCCGGTCCAGGTACTGGCTGTAGGGGCGGTCGTCGAGGGACTGGTTGAGGTCGCCGAGCCCGCGGACGTAGGCGCCCTTGAACGAGCCGCCGTCGCTGTCGCACGGCGTGCCGTCGCCACCCGGCTCGTGCAGGATGCCGTTGGTGTGGATGCCGGGTGAGGTGGTGGAGGCGGCTGCCAGGGCGCGGGCGGTGTCCAGCAGGCTGTCGTCGCCGGTGGCGCGGTGCAGTTCGGCCAGTCCGCCGAGGATGATCCCCTGGTTGTAGGTGTAGGTGGGCCGGCCGTTGTTGGCGCAGTTGTCACCGAGCCCGTCGTTGATCATGTCGGCCGAGTTGATCATTCCGCTGTTCTGGAACCACTCCCATTCCTTCTGGGCCTCTTGGAGGTAGAAGGTGTCGCCTTCGATGCGGTTGTGCAGGGCGGCGTTGAGCTGGAGGTAGAGCTCGTTGGTGACGGCGTTCTTGTACGAGTCGTCCGTCTTCCACTGCACTCCTCCGCCGCACTGGTCGGTCCAGTAGTCGGCCATGTGCGCGGCGTCGGCGCGGGCGGTGCCGAGGTAGCGGGTGTCGCCGGTCAGGTCGTACGCCTTGACCCAGGCCAAACCCCACCAGCCGGTGTCGTCGAGGTACTCGTTGGTAAAGTCACCGCCGTGCGCGTCGATGTTGAGGTCGTAGGTCCGGGCGATGGCATACGCGTGGTCCTGCACGCCGCCGTCGGCCATGTTGTCCATGATCGCGGTGAGGGCGTTGGCCCCCGTCCACCAGTCGTTGTTCCGGAACAGGCCGCTCTCGTCGTTGTACATGGTCATCAGCGCCGTCGCCGCGGCGTTGCTCCGCTCGTCCGCGGCGAGCGGGGAGGCGCTGACCGGTGCCCGGTCGGCGTCGTCGTCCTCGACGGCAGACGCCGTCAACGGGATGGCGCCCAGCAGCAGGCCGGCGGACAGGACGGCTGCAGCTGCAGCCTTAGTGTGGGGAAAGGACATGGTTTCTCTCCAGCCGCAGCCCCAGCTGCGGTCGTTGGGGAACGTGTGGGGGGGCGCGCTGCGCATAAGGGGACATGGGTGGGGGGCGGGGATTCGTACGGTTCGCTGCACCGACTCGTCCGCGACCGGGCCGGACCTGTCGACGGTGACGGTGCCCCGTGAGGGGCACTGTCGTGTCGGGTCCGCTTCGTGGCCGTTAGGGACGGATCCATTTCTGGTTGGGTCCGGTGTGGCAGGTCCCCAGGAAGGCCCTGGTGCCGCCGCTCCAGGGGCCGCCGCCTTCGGCGTCGAGGCACGTGCCGGAGTTGGGGTTGCGGAGGGTGCCGTCGGAGTGCGGCTGCCACTGCTGGGCGCCGGTGCCGTTGCAGGTCCACAGCTGGATCTGGGTGCCGTCGGCGGTGGCGCCGCCGTCGACGTCGAGGCACTTGCCGTCCACGCCGTTGATCTCACCGGAGCGGGTGCCGGGCGGATTGTCGTCCACCGGCCGGTCGCAGGTCTGGGTGTCCGGGGTGTCGGGGCAGGTGATGGCGGCGAAGCCGCCGTTGTCCGGGACGGAGATCTCCAGGGTGTCCTGGTTGCTTACGATCCGGCTGTCGCGCACCAGTCCGCCGTCACCGTCACGCACGGTCTCCACGCGCCATGATCCGTCGCCCGGGAAGTCCAGCGGTACCTATGGGGTGGTGGCATCTCCGGAGACGACGCTGCCGATGAACCAGCGGTCGCCGCCTGAAGAACTCGTCCCGCTTCGTCGGTGTTGACGTCGCTCCAGTTGACCCACGGCAAGATCTCCACGCCTCGGGTTTCGGCGCAGTCGATCAGCTGCGGCATCCAGCCGACGTCCTTCCAGGATCTCGTCGGCTGCCAGCTCGACCTGGTACTGGTTGCTTCCGGTTTCGTGGACGAGGCGGCTGGCGGCGCAGCGGCCGTCGACGTCGGACTCGGTGAGTAGGACGAAGTCGTCCTGGTCCGTCTGGAACGGGGAAGGGCGGGCGAACTCGCCGGAAGCCGCTGCCGTGACCGTCGTCACCGGGTCCTGCGAACGCTCGTAGCTGTTGGAGTAGCCCTTGAGCCAGGCCGCGGAGTCGCCCGGCAGGTTGAAGGCCGAGGCTTCTTCGCGCACCGCGACGCCGTCCCCGTCCGGGTCCGCTTCAGGCAGGACGTAGCGGTACGCGACACCGTCGTCGCAGACCCGGAGCACCAGGTCCCTCCGGACTCCGTTCGCGCCTTCGAAGGAGAAGCGGGACTCCTCCGTCGAAACGGTGCGCTCACGCTGCTTGCCCGCCACCGCGGTGCAGCTCTCCGACACGGTGGCGTCGGTGCGTTCCAGGAGCCGCAGACCGGAGGTGAGGTCGGCCTCGTCCGCGACGATGCCCAGCGGCGACGGCTCCAGCACGGTGGCGCCACCATTCTGCACGGACAGCGAGAGCGCCCCGGTTTCGTCATCGAGCGTGACCTCGGCCGCGAGGTCCGCCTGCGCGGCCGGGCCGTATGCGGCGACGGTCCAGGTGACCGAGTCGCCGCCCAGAGCCCGCGGCGCCACGGCAGGCAACCCCGCCGCACGTGCAGCCGCAAGCGCGGCTGTCACCGTTCTGTGCCGAACTGATCTCTTGGACATCGAGTTCCCCACATCCTTGTGAGGGCTGCGGCGGCTTGACGTGATCCGCCGCAACAGGCAACCAACAATTCTCGATATGATCGAACTAAAAAAGACCGACCACTACGAGAGATAGCACCCGCAACACGCGCCGTGAACCCTTGCCGTCGCATATTAGGGAACATCTTTTCGGGCGCAGCTCGCCAACATGTGCTGGACCGAGGAACATTCCGTTGGAGTGATCGATAATGTTGCCGCGTGGGCAAACCAGTGAGGAAAAGCCGGGCCTGCGTCCCGCCGCCGGCGGGACGGTTCGACACCCGTCCCGCGTCTGTGTCAGCCTCCGGAGCCGGCCGTGAGCGTCGAGACGCGTCGCCGATGAGCTTCACGAAGTTCAGGGCGCTGCGTTGTTCGGTCGACGGCGTGACCTGGTTGCTCAGCACAATCCGCTGCTGGAGCCGGACGAGCTGCTGCTTGATCCTTCCGGGGAACTTCTGGTGTTCCGCAGTGAGAATCAGGGCTGCGCGGGCTGGGGTGTGTCGTTGACTGACGTGTCCCGTGAGGACCCGCCGGTCGTCCTGTTCACTGATCGCCGTCCGTCCGGCCGGCGGCCCTTCCTCGATCGCCTCTCTCCGGCTTGCGTGGAAGCCGTCCTGAGCGAAGCCGCCATGGCTAGGTGGACCCAGCAACGCGCATGTCAGGCAACCCCCCACGTGGCTGCTTGCCTGAAAAGGCAGTTCACCCGATTGGCTTGCCGCCGTATCCGGCGTGGTTCGAGCCGATGGGACTGCCGGTTCGGTGGTTCTCCGCACCCGGTCTGCTGCTCTGCCCGGAGCCCGGTTCGCAGAGGAGAGATCTGATGGTGATCGGCGGGACGGATGCTGATCTCCAGCGTGCCCTCGAAACAATTCCTGATGCCTGGTCTGCGGCCGCGCCGGTAACGGGCCCGGTCGACGACGGCGAATTCGTTCTGCCGTTCTGAGGATCATGACGGTTCAGCAGAGACGAGCGTTCGCAGGAGAGCGGAGGATGCTCGACCGCAGGACCCGCACCTGGTGAACTCGATCCGCGTCGGGCTGCTTCGGTCTCGTTCGGAGCAGTGGTCGCACTTGCCCGCACGGACAGCAGGCCCTCAGCCCACGCTCGGGCCCCGGCCAGGTGTTCAGCCGGGCCACGTGGCTGCGTAGCTTGTGTTGCGGGCGAGGAATTGAGACGGGGTCTGCCTTTTCAGGGGCGGGCCCCTTGTGCCGGAACTTCCGCGCCGATGACGGCACACGGCGAGGGGCGTGCCGTGGGTGGTGGAGCGGGCGCTGTCAGTAGACGTCGCGGACGTAGCGTTTGTCCGCCGCCAGGCGCCTGACGTAGGCGGTGGCTTCGTCGTCGTTCATGCCGCCGTGGGTGGCGGCGATGTCCTTGAGGGCTTGGTCGACGTCCTTGGCCATGCGCGACGCGTCGCCGCAGACGCGGAAGTGGGCGCCGTCCTGGAGCCACTGCCACAGGCGGGGGCCGTGTTCGCGCATGCGGTCCTGGACGTACACCTTGTTGCGCTGGTCGCGGGAGAAGGCGAGGTCCAGGCGGTCGAGGTGGCCGGATGCCTGGTACGCCTCCAGGTCCTGGCGGTGGTAGAAGTCGGTGGCCTCGCGCTGTTCACCGAAGAAGAGCCAGTTGGGGCCGGTGTGGCCGCGGGCCTGGCGGTCTTCGAGGAAGCCGACGAAGGGGGCCACGCCGGTGCCGGGGCCGACCATGATCATGGGGGTGGCGGGGTCGGCGGGTGGGCGGAAGTGCGGTGAGCGCTGGACGAAGACCTGGACCGGGCCGTCGTCGGCGTGGTCGGCGAGGTAGGTGGAGCACACGCCCTTGCGGTCGCGGCCGAGGCCGTTGGTGTAGCGGACGACGGAGACGGTCAGGCGGACTTCACTGGGGTGGGCCAGGGGGCTGGAGGAGATGGAGTACAGGCGGGGCTGGAGGCGCTTGAGGACCCCTGTCCAGTCCGCCGCCGAGGCGCAGACGGGGAATTCGGCGACGATGTCGGCGGCCTGGCGGCCCCAGCTCCACTGCGCGAGCGCGTCCTTGTTGTCTCCGCGCAGCAGGCGCTTGAGGTCGTGGCTTCCGGTGCGGTCCGTCACGAACTTGAGCAGGTCGGTGGTGATGCGGGTGATGTCCAGGCGGGTGCGCAGGGCTTCTTCGAGGGGCAGGGGTGTGCCGTCGCCGAGGTCGACGGGCTCGTCGGGGTCGAGTCCGGTGAGGGCGAGCCATTCGGCGACGAGCGGGCTGCCGTTGACGGGCCAGACGCCGAGGGCGTCGCCGGCCTCGTAGGCGAGTTCGCCGTCACGGGTGTCGAAGGCGAACTGCCGGACCTCCTTCAGGGAACCGGGCAGGCTCAGCAGCCTGTTGCCGATGAGAAGGGTGGCGAAGGGGGATGCCTTGGTGTAGACGGCCGGTGCGGGAGCGGCGGGCGCGGCGACAGCGGACGCGACGGCGCCTTCGGTGGCTGTCGTGTCGATCGCGCCGGCGGGAATCGGCCGGCGGTCGTCGGCCGTCGCCAGGGCGGTGAGGAGCCGGCCGAGCCAGTGCTCGGCGGTCTCCTCGAAGTCGGGCTCGCAGTCGGTGCGGGGGACGAGCCGGGTGGCCCCGAGGGCGGCGAGACGTTCGTCGAGTCGGCGGCCGTGGCCGCAGAAGTCGTCGTAGGAGGAGTCGCCGAGAGCGAGGACCGCGTAGCGGATTCCCTCCAGCCGTCCGGCGTCCGGGGCGGAGAGCGCCTGCCAGAAGCCGGCGCCGTTGTCGGGGGCGTCACCGTCGCCGAACGTGCTCGTGATCAGGAGTACGTCGGTGTCCGCGGTGAGCTGTTCCGGGGACGTGTCGGCCATCGGCAGCAGTTCGGCGGTACGGCCGGACGCGGTGAGGCGGGCGGTCGCGGTGGCGGCGAACTCCTCGGCGTTGCCGGTCTGCGAGGCCCACAGGACGACCAGCCGACGGGTCGGTACGGCCGGTTCCGCCGCCGGCGCGGTGGCGGGTACGGCGGGCGCGGTGGTGCGGGAGAACATGCCGGCGAGGACACCGTCGACCCACAGGGCGTTGTCCGGGGTGAAAGGCGCGCCCGGTGGCAGGACGGGGACGCTTCCGTCGCGCGGGGTCAGGGCGAGGCCGGAGAGATAGCCGGAGAGGTAGCGGCGTTCCGGCTCGGCCAGGGGCGCGGAAGCGACATCGGTGATGCCGAACAGCGTGGCGAGCGCCTGGACGGGTGAGTCCGCCGGGGCGGTCGCCGCTGCGGCCGGTACGGGCACGGGGGCAACGGGTGTGGTCTCCGGCCGGGTGCCCGGACGCGCCGCCGGGACGGGGGCGGCCGTCCTGGCGAGGGACACGGCGCAGACCTTGAGCTCGGGCTGGAAGGAGAGCGGGTCGATGGCGTCGTTGGTCACGGCGTTGATGCTGAGGTATTCGCCGAACAGGTCGTTCCAGTGGAAGGGGGCGAAGCAGGTGCCCGGCCGGACCCGGTCGGTGACCAGGGCGGGCAGTACGGCACGCCCGCGCCGGGAGGCGACCTCCAGGTGGTCGCCCTCGGCGACCCCGAGGGCTTCGGCGTCCTCGGGGTGGACCTCCACGAAGGGGCCGGGATTGAGCTTGTTGAGCCTGGCGACCTTGCCGGTCTTGGTCATCGTGTGCCACTGGTGCTGCAGACGGCCGGTGTTGAGGACGAACGGGTAGTCGTCGTCGGGGAGTTCGGCGGCCGCCAGGTGCGGGCGGGCGAAGAACTGGGCGCGTCCGCTCGCGGTCGGGAAGACCAGCCTGGGGCGGGTGCCGTCCTCGCGTTCCAGGAGGGCCTGGCTGATGCCGTCGTTGAGGTAACGGATCGGGTTGCGGTCCGGGCCGTCGGCGGTCGGGGCCGGCCACTGGACGGGTGCGGTGCGCAGCCGGTCGTAGGTGACCCCGCGCAGGTCCCAGCCGGTCTTGGGGTTCCACGCCTGTTTGAGCTCCTCGAACACTTCCTCGGAGGAGTGGTAGGTGAAGGCGTCGGCGAAGCCCATCTCGCAGGCCACCCGGGCGATCAGCTGCCAGTCGGGCCGTGCCTGTCCGGGCGGGTCGACGACGCCCTGCACCAGGGTGAGGTTCCGCTCGGAGTTGATCATGATGCCGTCGGACTCGGCCCACAGCGTCGCGGGCAGGACGACATCGGCGTACGCGTTGGTCTCGGTCTCGGCGAAGACGTCCTGCGTGATGACGAGGTCGGCGGCCTCGAGCCCCGCGATCACGGTCCCGCGATTGCCGACCGAGGCGACCGGGTTGGTGCAGATGATCCAGCATGCCCTGATGTCACCGGCGGCCATCCGCTCGAACATGTCGACCGTTCCGCGCCCGGCTTCCGTGCGCAGCGAGCCCTCGGGGATGTTCCACATGTTCTCGGTGAAGGCGCGTTCGGCGTCGACCAGCACGGAGCGCTGGCCGGGCAGGCCGGGGCCCATGTAGCCCATCTCCCGGCCGCCCATGGCGTTGGGCTGGCCGGTCAGGGAGAAGGGGCCGGAGCCGGGGCGGCAGATGGCGCCGGTGGCGAGGTGCAGGTTGACCAGGGCGTTGGTGTTCCAGGTGCCGTGGGTGGACTGGTTCAGGCCCATGGTCCAGCAGCTCATCCACTCGCCGGCCTCGCCGATCCACTGCGCGGTCCGGCGGATGTCGGCCTCCGGGATGCCGGTGATCTCCGCGACCTTCTCGGGCGGGTAGTCCGCGAGGAAGGCGGGCATGTCCGCCCAGCCCTCGGTGAACTCGGCGATGAACCTCTCGTCGGTGTGGCCGTTCGCGACGAGCAGGTGCAGCAGGCCGTTGAGCAGGGCGAGGTCGGTGCCGGGCTTGATCTGCAGGAAGAGGTCGGCCTTGTCGGCGGTGGCGTTGCGGCGCGGATCGACGACGATCAGCTTGGCGCCGGCCGACTTGACCCGGTCCATCATGCGCAGGAACAGGATGGGGTGGCAGTCGGCCATGTTGGCGCCGATGACGAGGAAGGCGTCCGCGTGGTCGAAGTCCTGGTAGGAGCCGGGCGGGCCGTCGGCCCCCAGCGACAGCTTGTAGCCCGAGCCCGCCGACGCCATGCACAGCCGGGAGTTGGACTCGATCTGGTTCGTCCGTACGAAGCCCTTGGCCAGCTTGTTCGCCAGGTACTGGGCCTCCAGGGACATCTGCCCGGAGACGTAGAAGGACAGCGCGTCCGGCCCGTGCTCGTCGAGGATCGCCTTCAGCCGTCCCGCGACTACGGAGACGGCCTCGTCCACGTCCGTCTCGGCCGGCTCGGTGCCTCGCTCGCCGCGTACCAGTGCCTTCGACGCCCGGCCGGGCGCGGCCATCATGTCGGCGCTCGTCGCGCCCTTCGTGCACAGGCGGCCGAAGTTGGCGGGGTGCGCCTGGTCCCCGGAAGCCCTCGCCGCACGACGTCGTCCGTCGGCAGGGTCCCGCGTGACGTCGAGCACGATCCCGCAGCCGACCCCGCAGTACGAGCAGACCGTACGAACGCCGCCGTCCTTCGAGCCAGCCGCCACCGAATCCCCACCTCGCGCCGCTTGTACCGTCCCGATCAGGGCACGCCCCGCCTGCGAGGGGCGCCCCATGACTCAGCACCGTAGAAAGATCGAATTTCCGGTCCGTCACACGCCGGGAGCGGCTGCGGTTACGCCCCGCGCACACGCCCCGACGGCGGCATGTGAGACCAGGTGCGGTAGCCGGTGGCGGCGGAGAGCGGAGCGGGGCGCCTTGGTCCGGACGGTCAGGAAGCGGGAGGCGTCGGCCCGTCGCCCTCCTGCTCCCGGTGGGCGGAGCACTGCTCGTTCCCGGGGTCGCCGATGCTGCGGCAGCCCCGTTCCGCCCGGCAGCCGCGCCGGTCCTCGGTCGGGTACGCGAGGGCGCGCAGCCACTCGGGGCTCTTGCAGCCGTGGCGGTGGGGGACGACCGGGCGCGGGGGGAAGCCGCGCTCGGCGGTGAGGGACGCGCCGTTGTGGTGGGTGGCCGGCGAGGTCTCGGAAGTGGCGAAGCCGGTGAGGCGAAGGTTCGCGGTGCAGCCGTACTCAGCGCAGGCCATGACGTGGGTGACGTCGGGCGCGGGCGGGACCCGTTCCAGGACGGTCGTGGCGGGGGGTGCCGTACCACTCGTGATCCGTCGAGGTGGGGCCGGTGACGCAGTGCAAGTCGGCGCCGACCCTGATGCGGGGGAGCGCCGTGAGCTCGTCGGACGTCCAGGCGCGCTCGTCGCCGGGGGCGGTGGCGCCGGACCCGCGCGGGTCCCGGCGCTCGGGGCGGAAGCGGGGGACCGGGCCCGTAGCGCGCGACCGGCCGGCGGACCGTGGCCGCGGCCCGTTGCCCGGTGTCCTCTCAGGCGGCGTAGGCGTGGGTCTGCGTCGCCTTCACCGACGCCCAGACCCCTGCGCCCGGGTGGAGGTCGAGCTCTGCGGCAGCGACCGTGGTCAGATCGGCGGCGAGCGGCAGTTCGCCGGTGAGGTCGGCGCGGATCTGGTCGCCGTGGGTCTCCAGGCCCGCCACTTCGCACTGCCAGAGGTTGCGGGCGCTCGCGCCGGTGGGGCGGTCGCGGTAGAGGGTGACCGCGCTCGGCGGGAACGCGACGAAGACCGGGCCGGTCAGGTCTTCCGTGGTGGTGATGGCCGGGCCCGCGTCGAGGCGGACGGTGTGGCCCTCGGCCTGGCCCCGGTAGAGGTTCAGGCCCACCAGCCGGGCGATGTAGTCGGTGCGTGGGTGGCGGGCGATGTCGGCCGGGGTGCCTTCCTGGACGACCTCGCCGTGCTCGACGACGACCAGGCGGTCGGCCAGGACCATGGCGTCGAGTGGGTCGTGCGTGACGAGTACGGCGACCGCCTCGAAGTCGGCCAGGTGGCGGCGGAGTTGGGCGCGGGTCTCCAGGCGGGTGCGGGCGTCCAGGGCTGCGAGAGGCTCGTCCAGCAGGAGCAGTCGGGGATGGGTGGCCAGCGCGCGGGCGAGGGCGACGCGCTGGGCCTGGCCGCCGGACAGCTTGCGCGGCCTGGCGCCGCTGTGGGCGGCGAGGCCCATGCGGTCCAGCCAGACCGCGGCCTGTGCGCGGGCTTCCGCCTTGGTCGCGCCGTGGCAGCGGGGGCCGAAGGCGACGTTGTCGAGGGCCGTGAGGTGAGGGAAGAGCAGGTAGTCCTGGAAGACGACGCCGACCGGGCGGGACTCGGGCGGCGTACGGTCCAACTCCGCGCCGTCCAGCCGCAGATGCCCGTCGGACAGGGGGACGAGCCCGGCCAGTGCGCGCAGGGCGGTGGTCTTGCCGGCACCGTTGGGGCCGAGCAGCGCGACCACGTCGCCGGGCGCGACCGCGAGTGCCACGTCGAGGCGGAAGGTGCCCCGGTCCACGACGAGGTGGGCGTCGAGTCCCCCCTCGGAGGTGTTGACGGGGACGCTGCGCGTGGGGTCGTTGCTCTCGGTCATCCTCATCCTGCTGTCATCCAGCGGTCGCGCAGGCCGGCCAGCACGGCGACGGATACGGCCAGCAGGACGAGGCTGAGGGCGATGGCCGCCTCCGGGTCGCTCTGCAGGGCCAGGTAGACGGCCAGCGGCATGGTCTGGGTGCGGCCGGGGAAGTTGCCGGCGAAGGTGATGGTCGCGCCGAACTCGCCGAGGGCGCGGGCCCAGGCGAGGACCGCGCCGGCCGCGACGCCCGGTGCGACGAGGGGGAGCGTGACGCGGCGGAAGGCTGTGAAGCGGGAGGCGCCCAGGGTGGTGGCCGCCTCCTCGTAGCGCGGGTCAGCGGCCCGCAGGGTGCCCTCGACGCTGATGACGAGGAACGGCATCGCCACGAACGCCTCGGCCACCACTACCCCCGCCGTGGTGAAGGGAAGCGTGATCCCGAACCATGAGTCCAGCCACCGCCCGACGATGCCGTTGCGGCCGAGCGCCATGAGCAGGGCCACACCGCCGACGACCGGCGGCAGGACGAGGGGCAGGGTGACCAGGGCCCGTACGAGTCCCCGGCCGGGGAACTCGACGCGGGCCAGCAGCCAGGCCAGGGGCACTCCGAGCACCAGGCTCACCGCGGTGGCGGCCGTGGCGCAGACCAGGGACAGCTGGAGGGCCTGCCACACCTCGGCGCTGGTCAGCTGCTCGGGCAGACTGCGCCACGGGGTCCGTACCAGCAGGGCGAGCAGCGGCACGATCAGGAACGCCAGGCCGGTCAGCGCGGGTACCAGCAGGGGCAGCGGCACGCCTCGGCCGCCGCCCGCCCGGACGCGCCGACGCCGCGGCCCGCCTCGGAGGGTGTCGGTCGCGGCGTCGGCCTTGTCGATCGAGGTCACGGCTTGAGGAACCCGGCCTCGGTCAGGACCTGCTGGCCCTCGGCGGACCGCACCAGCGCGACGAACGCCTTGGCGGCCTCGGCGTTCGGCGCGTCCTTGAGCAGGGTGATCGGGTAGTCGTTGACGGCGTCGGCGGACTCGGGGAACTCCACGCCCTCCACCTTGTCACCCGCCGCGTGCACATCGGTCTGGTAGACGACGGCCGCGTCGGCCTCCTTCAGCTCGACCTTGGTCAGGGCGGACCTGACGTCCTGCTCGTACGACACCGGTGTCAGCTCGAGCCTGCTTGCGTCGAGGGCCTTCTGGGCGGCGGCGCCGCACGGCACCTCCTTGTCGCACAGGACGACCTTCAGGTCAGGGTTCGAGAGGTCCTTGAGGGAGGTGATCTTGTCCGGGTTGCCGGGCAGAGTGGCGATCTCCAGCCGGTTGCGGACGAAGGTGGCGGGAGTACTGGAGGCGTCTCCCGCATCCGTGACGATCTTCATGGTCCTGGGGCTGGCTGAGGCGAAGACATCGGCGGGTGCGCCGCCGGTGATGCTCGCGGCCAGCGAGTCGCTGCCGCCGAAGCTGAAGGTGACCTTTGTGCCCGGGTGCTCCTTCTCGAACTGCTGGCCCAGCGTGGTGAAGCTCTCCTTCAGCGAGGCCGCCGCGAAGACGGTCACGTCGCCGGAGATCTTGTCCGAGGCCGAGCCCGAGGCCGCGGCGGAGACGGAGGAGGCCGACGTGGCCGACGAGGAGTCGTCGGAGGACGAGCAGGCACTCAGGGCCAGCAGCGCGGCGGCGCCTGCGCCGGCCACGTGCAGGGTCCGGCGGTTCCGGCGCGCGGTACGGGTCATCACGGGTCCACTCCCTCTGGTCCTCACGGACACGATCACTCGCGGTCCTCACGGACACGATCACTCGCGGTCCTCACGGACACGATCACTTGCGGTCCTCACGGACCGTCTGCGGCCTCTCGACGACCACGTTGGTCGACTTGATCACGGCAACCGCCGGAACACCGGGCCCGCTCCATGCGGTGCAGCTGCCGGGCGTAGGCCGCCGGAGCCGGCCCGGGGATGATCCGGCGGCCCGCCTCGTCGCGTTCGGCGGTGAGGCTGCCGCCGTCGACGAGACGCCTCACGGTGTCGGCGCTGACGCCGAGTAAGGCGGCCGCGTCCCCGATCCGGTAGGTGTGCATGCGCTGATGATACTGCCGCAGATGCGAGGAGGAAGTCTCCTGGTGCTTGGCATGAGCCGGAGTTCTCGTCTGTCATGTTGGCATGTGCGTTCGTGCGGTACGCGTGTCCGGGTGCCGTCACCGGGGAGGTGGTGGCCCGTGAGTCAGTCCCTCGCACCTGCCGACACGGCTCCCGGAGCGGCGGCGGAACTCGTCCAGGCCGGAGATCTTGACCGCCCGGCAGCGTGATCCGTGCGGACGGCGGCTTCACCTCGCGGGTGTGACAACACGCGGCATCTGTACGGCGACGACGAAAGGTGACCTGTGAGCCGGGTGGGGCCCTCGGGCGTCCCGGTCATCCAGCACCTCCCGCACGAGCGCCCGTACGCCATCGGTACGGCGCCGGAGGCGGCCGGACCGCCGGTGCGGGTGCGGGTGCGGGTGCGGGTGCGCCGGACCTTGAGCAGCCGCGCGCGGAAGACCGGCAGCCCTGACGCTCATGGCTGTGTGAAGACCGGCACCCCTGACGCTCATGGCCGTGTGGCGCCCCGCCGCCCCGTCCGTCCTCAGAGCCAGAGCAGTTCGCGGTGCCAGGCGGCCTGCCCGGCCGTGTCCCGTCGATAGACCACTCGGTGGTGGACACGGTCGACGCTCGCCTCCCGAACTCCACCTCGGTGGGGGAAATGGCGTAGAGCGTCCAGCTCGGCGGGCACGGCACCTCGTCCGGGCAGAGCGCGTCGAGGCGCTCGAACTCTTCGAGTTGCGGGGGTTCTGGCCCGTCGCGCCGATCACCGCCTGGGCCGTCTCGCCGACCTCCTCCTGGAGCTTCGGCATCCGCAGCAGGAGGCCTTCGCGGCCGGTGACCGGCTGGTCCGATTCCAGCCGGCTCCACAACGCGTCCACGGTGGCCCACAACTCGGGCGACGCGGCGTCTCGATCCGTCATCCCCGCAGCCCGCCATCCGCCGGCCGCCGCGCGCCCGCCACCTGCTCGCACGCCCGCGCGTACCCCCGCACCAGCGCCCGTCCCCCGTCCTCCCGCCGCCACGCCAGGGCGAACCGGCTCGGGGTGAGGCCGCGGACCGGCCGGGTGACCACGCCCCCCAGGCTGAGCAGCGGGGCGTTGCCGGTGGCGACCAGGCAGATGCCGAGGCCGGCGACCAGCGCCTCGTACGTCTCCTCCGTGCTGGCGATCTCCGCGCCGATCCGCGCCGGCCGTCCGCCGCGGGCGTCGAGGGCGAGCCAGTGGTCGCGCAGCGGTCCCGTGCTCTGCGGCAGGGCGAGGAACGGCTCGTCCAGCAGGTCCGCGAAGTCGGACTCGGGGCGGTCCGCGAGCGGGTGGGTCTCGGGGAGGGCGACCAGGCGGGGTTCCTCGGCGAGCACCGTCCAGGCGTACCGCTCGGCGCCGGGCAGCGGCAGCCAGACGAAGGCCACGTCCGCGTCGCCGTCCGCGAGGCCCGCGGTCGGGTCGTCCCAGCCGACGTGCCGCAGGCGCACGGTCGCCTCCGGGTGCGCCGCCGTGAAGCGGGACCGGATGGCGGGCAGCAGGCCGCCGCGGCCGGGGCTGGTGCTCATGCCCACCCGCAGCGTGCCGCGCAGCGCCGTCCGCGCCCGGGCCACCGCCTCCGCGCCCGCCTCCCAGGCCGCGAGCACCCGCCGGGCGTGCGGCAGCAGCGCCGCGCCCGCCTCGGTGAGCGCCACACCGCGCGGGCCGCGCCGGAACAGCTCCACGCCCAGCCGGCGCTCCAGCGCCCGGACCTGCTTGCTCAGCGCCGGCTGGGAGACGTACAGCTGTTCGGCGGCGCGGGTGAAGTGCAGTTCCTCGGCCACGGCGACGAAGTACCGCAGGTCCCGGCCGTGCACGTCGGTGGTCATGCCCAACGGTTATCACCGCGGGTCTTGGACGGGCAAGCGCCCCGGGGGAGAGGGTCGGAGGCGTGGAGCACGCGGATCGTCGACAGGAGGAGGGGTCATGCGCAAGGTCTGGCTGATCACGGGGGCGAGCAGCGGGTTCGGGCGGGCGCTGACCGAGGCGGCGCTGGCCGCCGGCGACGTGGTGATCGGCGCCGCCCGGCGGCCCGAGGCGCTGGACGACCTGGTCGCCGCCCGTCCCGACCAGCTGGAGGCGCTGCGGCTGGACGTCACCGACCTGTCCGCCGTCGACGGCGCCGTCCGGGACGTCGTCGCCCGGCACGGGCGGATCGACGTCCTCGTCAACAACGCCGGCCGCACCCATGTCGGCGCCTTCGAGGAGACCACGGACGCCGAACTGCGCGCCCTGTTCGAGCTGCACGTGCTGGGCCCGGCGGCCCTGGTGCGGGCCGTGCTGCCGCACATGCGCGCGCGGCGGTCGGGGGCGATCGTGCAGATGAGCAGCGTGGGCGGGCAGGGTTCGTTCGCCGGCTTCTCGGCGTACAGCGGCACGAAGTTCGCGCTGGAGGGCATGTCCGAGGCGCTCGCGGACGAGGTGTCCGACTTCGGGATCAAGGTGCTGATCGTGGAGCCGGGGGCGTTCCGGACCTCGCTGTTCGACGGCGCGCGGGCCGGGTTCAGCGCCGACAGCGGGGTGTACGAGAAGGTGAGCCGGACCCGGGCGTTCGTCTCCGGCGGCGACGGCACCCAGGCCGGCGACCCGGCGAAGGCGGCGGCGCTCGTCCGTGCCGCGCTGGACGCCGAACGGACGCCGCTGCGCCTGCCGCTCGGCGACGACTCGGTGACCACCGTGCTCGACCACCTCGACCAGGTGCGGGCCGAGGTCACGGCATGGGAGAAGCGGACCCGGGACACCGCGTTCGACGACTAGGCCACCGGGAGCCCGTCGGGCCCTCCCGGAGCGGAATCGGCTCCGGGGGGCCTTGACGCGCCGTCATGTCGGCCGTATGACCGGCCGGTGACATCCGTGCAGGGCTCTTGTGCAATTCCTGTGGAAGCCTCAATCTTTCGGCTGACGCCCCAGGTGAGCCGCGGCTGATTGTCATGCTCCTGCCCATCGAGGATGTCGACGCCCCCACACCGGCGCACCACCGATTGAGGAGGACCCCTCAGATGGCAGTGATGCGTACTCCCCTGCGCGCCCCCCGGCGAAGACTGGCCGCGACCGCCGCCCTGACCGGCGCGGCGCTCACCGCGGGCCTGGTCGCCGCCCTCCCCGCCGGAGCGGCCGAGGGCCGCGTCCGGTACGAGGGCGCGGCGAACGCCGTCACCGGCAGCTACATCGTCACCCTCAAGGCGGACCGGGCCCGTTCGGGCTCCGCCGAGGGACGCGCCCTGGCCGCGACGTACGGCGCCACCATCGAGCGCACGTACACCACGGCCCTCAACGGCTACGCGATCGAGGCCGACGCCACCGAGGCGAAGCGTCTGGCCGCCGACCCGGCCGTCGCCTCCGTGGTGCAGGACCGCACCTTCACCGTCGCCGCGACCCAGCCCGGCCCGCCCTCCTGGGGCCTGGACCGCGTCGACCAGCGCAACCTGCCGCTGAACAACTCGTACACCTACCCGGACCCGGCCGGGCAGGGCGTCACGGCGTACGTCATCGACACCGGCGTCCGCATCACCCACGGCGACTTCGGCGGCCGCGCCTCCTACGGCTACGACGCCGTCGACAACGACAGCACCGCCCAGGACGGCCACGGCCACGGCACCCACGTCGCCGGCACGGTCGCCGGCACCGCCCACGGCGTCGCCAAGAAGGCGAACGTCGTCGGCGTCCGCGTGCTGAACAACTCGGGGTCCGGCACGACCGCCCAGGTCGTCGCCGGGATCGACTGGGTCGCCCGGAACGCGGTCAAGCCGGCCGTGGCCAACATGTCCCTCGGCGGCGGCGCCGACACCGCCATCGACACCGCCGTGCGCAACGCCATCGGCACCGGCGTCACCTTCGCCGTCGCGGCCGGCAACGAGTCCGCCAACGCCTCGACCAGGTCGCCCGCGCGCGTGCCGGAGGCGATCACCGTCGGTGCCACCACCAGCACCGACGCCAGGGCGAGCTATTCCAACTACGGCACGGTCCTGGACCTGTTCGCCCCGGGCTCGTCCATCACCTCGGCCTGGGGCACCGGCGACTCGGCCACCAACACCATCTCCGGTACCTCGATGGCGACCCCGCACGTCGCCGGAGCGGCGGCGCTGTACCTGGCCGGCAACCCCACGGCCACGCCCGCCCAGGTGTCCACCGCGCTGACGTCCGCGGCCACCCCCGACGTCGTCACCAGTCCCGGCACCGGCTCGCCCAACCGGCTCCTGTACGTCGGTGGCGGCACCCCGACACCGCCCGGCCCGCGCTTCGAGAACACCGGCGACCACGCCATCGCCGACAACGCCACGGTGGAGTCCCCGGTGACGGTCACCGGCGTCTCCGGCAACGCGCCCGCCGCGCTCGCCGTCGAGGTCCACATCGTCCACACCTACATCGGCGACCTCCAGGTCCAGCTGATCGCCCCCGACGGTACGGCGTACACCCTCAAGGGCTACGGCACCGGCGGCGGCGCGGACAACATCGACACCACGTACACGGTCAACGCCTCCGCCGAGGCCGCCAACGGCACGTGGAAGCTGAGGGTCGGCGACAACGCGCAGTACGACACCGGGCGCGTCGACGCCTGGGCGCTGCAGTTCTGACGCTCCGGCACCGAACCGTCCCGTCCCCGCGGCCCGGCAGACCCCTGCCCCCGCCCGCGGGGACGAGGCGTGCCCGCCACGAGCCCCCGGAACCCGCCCGGCACGGCGCCGACGTCTCGCGCGGGCCGCCGGAGGGCCGTGGGGCCGTTGACTGCCGGGGGTCGTCGGGTCGTGCGCCGCCCGGGTTGCCGGGGGCCGCCGGCCCGTTGACCGTCCGGGCCGCCGGGGGTTGTACGGCTCGTACGCCGCCCGGGCCGCCGGGGAAGGGGCGTTGGGCCGTTGACCGCCCGGCCGCCGGGGGCCACCGCCCGTTCACCGACCGGGCCGTGGCCCGCGTGGACCGCGTTCCGGTCCCGCCCGCCGCCCGCATAGCATGCGCCAGTCGTCCTTCTCCCGCGGGCGAGCCGCACGTCCTCCCCGAGCCCTCGCCCGAGCCCGAACCAGGAGCACCGTACCTGTGTCCATACCCCCGCCCCCCGGGCCCCAGCAGCCGCAGGACCCGCAGGGTCCCTACGGCCCGTACCCGGCCCCGCAGGCCGGGCCGTACGGCGCCCAGGGCCCGTACGGCCCGCAGCCGCCGTACGGGGCGTGGGGCCCGTATCCGCCGCCGGGGCTGCCGCCGGTCAACGGCGTCGCGATCGCCGCCCTGGTGCTGGGCATCCTGTGCTTCCTGCCGGCCGTGGGGCTGGTGCTGGGGCTGATCGCCCTGCGCCAGATCAGGCGCAGGGGCGAGCGCGGGAAGGGCATGGCGGTCGCCGGGGCCGCGCTGTCGGCCGTCGGCCTGGTGCTGCTGACCCTGTCGGTCTCGACGGGCGCGGTGTCCGACGCCTGGAGAGACTTCGAGGAGAGCGCCCGGGAGAGCGCGGTCGTCTCGCCGGACAAGGGGGAGTGCTTCGACTCGCCCAGCGGGTCGCTGGAGGGGGAGACCTACGACGTCGACGTGGTGCCGTGCTCCGGCCGGCACGACGGCGAGGTGTTCGCCGCCGTCACGCTGCCCGACGGCGACTTCCCCGGCGACGCCCACGTCACCGAGGTCGCCGACGACAGGTGCTACGCGCTGCGGGGCGACTACGCCCTGGACAGCTGGGCGCTGCCGGACGACGTCGACGTGTACTACCTGACGCCGACCCGGGAGAGCTGGAGCATCGGCGACCGGGAGATCACCTGCCTGTTCGGCAACACCGACGAGAACGGCAGCCTGACCGGCTCCCTGCGCAACGACGCCGCCACCCTCGACGCGGACCAGGTCGCCTACCTGGAGGCGTTGCGCGCCGTGGAGGCGGTGCTGGACGAGGAGCCCGAGGCGTTCCCCGACGAGGACCTGGCGGCGAACCAGGCCTGGGCGCGGGAGGTCCACGACGTGCTCGCCGAGCAGGGCGCGGCGCTGGACGCGCACCCCTGGCCCGCAGGCGCCGAGCGGCCCCTGGCCGAGCTGGTCGCCGAGCTGGCGGCGTCCCGGCAGGAGTGGGCGGCGGCGGCGGACGCCGGGGACGCCGACACCTTCTACGTGCACTACGACGAGGGGTACGGCTTCTACGACGGCCCGGCCACCGTCGCCGCGCGCGCGGCGCTCGGGCTGGACACCACTCCGCCCGCCGACACCTCCGCCGAGAGCGGCTCGGCGGCCGACGTGTGAGCGTGCCGCCGGCGGGGGGTCCCCTCCCGCGGCGGAAGAGTGATCGGCCCCATAGCGGGGAGAAAGTGCCTGCGTGAAGCCTGCGGGCGCCGGAAGTCATCACATCGAGTGATTCTCTGGCCTTTACTTGCCTGGTCCAACCGACGGTTGCCACGCTGTTGCTGTCCGTACAACCTGATGGGAGCGGCCAGTGACATTCGGTGAGCAGCCGGCCTACCTGCGCGTCGCGGGTGATCTCCGCCAGAAGATCGTCGACGGTCTGCTGCCGCCCCACACCCGGCTGCCGTCGCAGGCGAGGATCCGCGAGGAGTACGGGGTCTCGGACACCGTCGCGCTGGAGGCCCGCAAGGTGCTGATGGCCGAGGGCCTGGTCGAGGGCCGCTCCGGTTCCGGCACGTACGTGCGGGAGCGGCCCGTGCCCCGCAGCATCGCCCGCTCCGGGTACCGCCCGGCGGGCGGCGCCACCCCGTTCCGGCAGGAGCAGGCCGATGCCTCCGGGCGGGGCACCTGGGAGTCCGGCAGTGAGCAGACCGAGGCGAGCGGCGCCATCGCCGAGCGGCTCGGCATCCGGCCCGGTGACCGGGTGATGTGCACCAAGTACCTCTTCCGGGACGGCGGCGAGCCGATGATGCTGTCCACCTCCTGGGAGCCGCTCGCCGTCACCGGGCGCACCCCGGTGATGCTGCCCGAGGAGGGACCGCTCGGCGGCATGGGTGTCGTCGAGCGCATGGCCGCCATCGACGTGGTCGTGGACAACGTCACCGAGGAGGTCGGCGCCCGCCCCGGACTCGCCGAGGAACTGCTCGCGCTCGGCGGGGTGCCCGGACACGTCGTCCTCGTCGTGCAGCGCACCTTCTACGCCTCCGGCCGCCCCGTCGAGACGGCCGACGTGGTGATCCCGGCCGACCGCTACCGGGTCGCGTATCACCTGCCGGTGAAGTAGCGCGGTGAAGGAGCGCACGCCCCTGCGGCAGTTGCTCCCGGCACAGACCTGCCGGGAGCCCCGTCCCGCGCCGGTGGAATCCGGACGTTCTCGCAGGTGACCCCGGGCGTGCCGGGTATGCCGCCGACCGGATGCGCCGAGGTCCACGCACGGCGCGTTCGGTGCCGTGCGCCCCCTGGTGCTGGCTTGTTGCGTACCTCTTCGTGAAAAGCCGTATTCGCTCCGTGAAGGTAAGGCGTAGGCTCGGGCATATGCGGATCGCGGTTTCCTTAGCGGGCGGGGCGCGCGGGCCGAGGGCGGGAAGCGGAGGAGCGCGATGAACGACAGCACGGTGACCCTTCCGTGGCTGGTCATACGCCAGGACGACAACGGCAATCGCTACCGCGTGGGCCGGTACGCGACCCGGTCCGAGGCGCAGAAGATCGCGGACAGCCTGGACAGCCGGGGGCACCAGCAGCTCTATTGGGTCGAGCGCATCGGGCAGGGCGCGGAGGACCAGGCGTGAGCGGCACCGCCTGGGCGCTCCCGTAGGCTCCGGCGCATGACGGAACGGATCGTGGTGGTGGGCGCCGCCCTGCTCGACGGCGGCCGGCTGCTCGCCGCGCGCCGCAGCGCGCCCCCCGAACTGGCCGGCCGCTGGGAGCTGCCCGGCGGCAAGGTGGAACCGGGCGAGACGCCCGAGGCGGCGCTGGTGCGGGAGTTGCGCGAGGAACTCGGCGTCGAGGCGGAGGCCGTGCGGCGGGTGCCGGGGGAGTGGCCGCTCAGGGCGCCGTACGTACTGCGCGTGTGGACCGCGCGGCTGCGGGCCGGCTCGCCCGAGCCGAAGGCGCTCCAGGACCACGACGAACTGCGCTGGCTCACGGCCGGGACGCTCTGGAGCGTGCAGTGGCTGGAGCAGGACGTGCCGGCGGTGCGCGAGGTGGCGCGGATGTGCGACACCGGCACCGGGGCCGACGCGGGGGCCGGGGACTGACGCGGAGGCGGGGGACTGACGCGGGGGCGGGGGACTGACGCGGGGGCGGACGGTACGCCGTTCGTGCCACAGTCCGCCCTGCCCCGCGGTACTGCCCCCTGGATACCGGGTATGTGCCCATTAACCCCACGAAACCGGACATGGGTGGGTTCACTGTCCTGGGAAGTGATCGGCGTGCTCGACACCGAAGGCGACCGCGTCGAATGGACCTTCCCCGCCGATCCCGGAGCCGTGCGCACCGCGCGTTCCGTCGTCCGGCGCCAGTTGCACGGCTGGGCGCTCGACAGCGTCAGCGACATCGCCGCCCTGCTGGTCAGCGAACTGGTGACGAACGCGCTGCGGCACGCCACGGGCCCCATCGGAGTACGTCTGGTGCGCCCCGTCGCGCTGTCCGGCGTGCTGCTCGTGGAGGTCTCCGATCCGCTCCCGGACCCGCCCCGCGAACGCGCCGCCCGCCCCGAGGACGAGAGCGGCCGCGGGCTGCAACTGGTGGCGTCCTCCTCGCGCCGCTGGGGAACCCGGCCCGGGGAGGACGGCAAGACGGTGTGGTTCGAACTCGCCGTACCGGGCTGACGGCGGCTCGCGCGCCGCTTGCGGCGGCCGTCCCGCGGCCCAGGGACGCCCGCCGCCCGGAAGCCGTTGCCCGAAGGTGTGATTCGACGGTGTGTCCCCTGGTTAGAAGACTGGAAGTGTTGTCGCGGCTGGGTCCGAAAAGCGCCTGGACCGTGCTGTGATCGTGAACACCGTGTTGTGCGGCGCCGTAATGCCGGATACTGCGGGCAGCCGCCCCCGGTGACCGGTGCCGGACGCGGTGAGCTGGAGGGGACGGTTCGCGTGGGCGAGATACCAGCGAAGGCCACGGAGTCCGAGGATCCGTCGGGCGGCGCCAGGGCGGGGGCCGCGGGCGCCTCCGCGCAGCCGCCGCCTCCGGACGCCCTGTGGCAGAGCAGTCCACCCGGCTCGATCTACGACCACATCAAGGTCGCGTCGTTCTCCATCGGCCCCGACGGACTGGTCGACCAGTGGAGCCTGCGCGCCGAGAGCGTCTTCGGGATCCCGGCCGAACGCGCCCTCGGCATGGACCCCATCGAGGTGCTCGTCCCCGCCGACCTGCGCGAGCGCGGGCAGCGGAAGATGGCCGAGATCCTGGACGGGCGGGAGTGGACCGGCGTGGTCCCCTTCCGGCTGACCGACCCGGTCGACGGCGGGCGCGGCGGCACCGGGCTCGCCGAGGTCTACGTCATGCCGACCCGCGCCGAGAGCGGCGAGAAGGCCGCCGTCTGCATCGTGGTCGACGTGCGGGTGCTGCGCCGTATCGAGACCGACCTCGCCGCCTCGCAGGCGATCTTCGGTCAGTCCCCGTTCGGGTTCCTGCTGATCGACGCCGATCTGCGGGTGCGCCGCGCCAACCAGCGGTTCGCCTCGGTCTTCGGCGGCGCGCCCGACGAGCACCGCGGCCGCGGGGTCCACGACTATCTGCCGCGCGGCGAGGCCGAGCGGGTCTCCGCGACCCTGCGCAGGGTCCTGGAGACCGGCGAGAGCATCACGGACATGCACGTCACGGGCTTCGTGCCCGACTCCGAGGAGCGCCGGCACTGGTCGGTCAACCTCTACCGGGTGCACAGCGGAACCGGCCGGCCCATCGGCGTCGCCTGGCTGGGAACCGACATCACCTCCCGCCGCGCCGCCGCCCGCGAGGCCGCCGCCGCCCGGCGCAACCTCGCCCTCCTCAACGAGGCCGGCGCGCGCATCGGCAACTCCCTGGACCTGGAGACCACCGCCCGCGAACTCCTCGACGTCGTCGTGCCCGGCTTCTGCGACCTGGCCACCGTCGACCTCTACCAGGGCCTGCTGGCCGGCGACCAGACCCCGCAGGGCCTCGCCGACGGCAGCGCCGAACTGCGCCGCGTCGCCTTCGCCAGCGCCGTCTCCGGCGCGCCCCTCGCCGGCACCGGCACACCGGTGACGGTCGGCGCGGTCCACCACTACCCCTTCAACTCGCCCTGTGCCGACGCCCTGCGCACGGCCCGCCCGCGGATCGTGCCCGCCGAGGACGGCGGCCTCGTCCAGTCCACGCTCGCCGTGCCGATGGTGGCGCACGACACGGTCGTGGGCCTCGCGCAGTTCTCGCGGACCAAGGGCAGCGAGCCGTTCGGCGACCGGGACCGGGCGCTCGCGGTGGAGCTGGCCGCGCGGGCCGCGGTCTGCATCGACAACGCGCGCCTGTACCGCCGGGAGCACGAACGGGCGTTGATACTGCAACGGTCCCTGCTGCCGCCCGGCGACCCGGTCGCCTCCGGGCTCGACATCGCCTGCCGCTACCTGCCCGGGAACGCCTCCACCGGCCGCCCCAGCGAGGTCGGCGGCGACTGGTTCGACGTCATCGAACTGCCCGGTCACCGCACGGCCCTGGTGGTCGGCGACGTGATGGGCCGCGGCCTGCGCGCCGCGGTCGCCATGGGTGAACTCCGCACGGCCGTGCGCACCCTGGCCCAGCTCGACCTGGAACCGGCCGAGGTGCTCTCCCATCTGGACGAGATCGCCCGCGGCCTCGGCACCCCCGGCGGCATCCAGCAGGCCACCCGCGCCGCCCGCCGCCCCCGCGAGGCGGACCTGTCCGAGGTGTACCTGGCGACCTGCGTGTACGCGGTCTACGACTCCGTCACCCGCCGGTGCACCTTCGCCAACGCCGGCCACCTCCCGCCGGTCCTGGTCGAACCCGGGGAGCCGGCGCTGATGCTCGACGTGCCGCCCGGCCTGCCGCTCGGCGTGGGCGGTGAACCCTTCGAGGAGGTCGAGGTCGAACTCCCCGAGGGCGCGCTGCTCGCCCTCTACACGGACGGACTGGTCGAATCGCGCGACCACCCGCTGGACGAGGGCCTGCAAGCCTTCGTCGGGGCGCTCACCGACCCGGCCCGCCCCCTGGAGGACGTCTGCGACCAGGTCCTCAACACCCTGGACAGCCACCACGGTGAGGACGACATCGCCCTGCTCATGGCCCGCGTCCAGGGTCTGCCCGCCGAGTCGGTGGGCGACTGGACGCTGCCGCGCGAGCCGCGCAGCGTGGGCCGGGCCCGTGAGTACGCGCGCGGCCAGCTGCTCGGCTGGGACCTGGAGCCGCTGGTCGACACGACGGAACTGCTGGTCAGCGAACTGGTCACCAACGCGCTGCGGTACGGCGAGGGCGAGATCCGGCTGCGGCTGCTGCTGGACCGCACCCTGGTGTGCGAGGTGTGGGACTCCGGGCTGGTGCAGCCGCGCCGCCGCCGCGCCCGCGACACCGACGAGGGCGGCCGGGGCCTCCAGCTGGTCGGCCTCCTCTCGGCCGCGTGGGGCTCCCGCCGCACCCACCGAGGCAAGACGGTGTGGTTCGAACTGCCGCTGCCGGACGGGGAAAACGGCGTCGCGGACCCGGCGGAGGCGTTGCTGAGCCTGTTCTGAGCCCGAGGGTGCGGGCCGGCGCCCGCCACCGGCCCGCACCCTCAACCGTGCCGCGCCGAGATAGCCCTTCGCTGCTCGAGGTCCTGTCCTCGGTCGCGGTCCTTCCAGGCTCTCGGATTTCACCGGTTCCGGGTCGACCGCGCAGCGGGACCGCGCGATGTCACCGACTGGGATCAGGTGTCGTACTCGCCGACCCAGGACCGCCTGAGGAGAGCCCGCGGAATGTACTCGGACTCGACCTCGACGGGCATGTCGGCGTCGAAGGCCATGCATGCGATGGCGAGGGGGCCAAGCGCCACGAGGCCCTCGCCGCTCAGCGAGCGGGCCTCGTTGGCCGTCCAGTACTCCTTGTGCCAGGTGAGGGCGTCGACGAGGGCCGCATTGAACTGCTCGGTCTCTCGGCGCAGATAGCGGTGGAGCAGTTCGACAGGCGGATACAGGACTTTCAGCATCAGCTCTTCGCCGGCGATGGGTGCCGCTTCGGGAGCCGTGCCGTTGACGGCGGTGACCAGTGTGTCCCAGATCTCCTGCCGACCGAACCACATGTTCCGCAGGGTTTCCACCCAGGCATAGATGTACTCGTCGAATTCCGCGCCGGATGCGCGGAGGAACGAGACGGGTACCTGGGCCAACTGGTTGATCCGATCGTTCTCGCGACAGATCACCGCCAGGTAGAAGGAGGTGACCCAGTTCCCGGCATGCAGGTAGTCCTGCGGCCCGGTCGCGGGAAGCTGCTTCACTTCGCCCCTGCTGCCGACGCGGCAGGGCACGGGACCTCCCTCGGCAACTCCGGCGGCGAACAGGCCGCACCCGACCTGCATGGCGGTGACCCAGGCTTCCCAGGTCGGGAACTCCCCCGCAGCCGGATCCGTCAGGCAGTGCCATTTCGCGAGGGTGAGCGTGCTCGTCAGAGCGTCGTAACGGTCGTCCTCCGATGTCGCGATGTGATCGAGGACATCTTCCGTGCCCTTGATGATCGGCGCCATCAGTTCCGCCGCGTTGTCTGTGCGGAACTCATGCCGAAGAACGGGGGTGACCACTTGCTCTCCTTGGGCTAGACCTTCACATGCTCCCTGACCGAGTCCCGCACGGCCCGCACGATCCGGCGCAGGGCGTCGAGCGGGTCGAACGGCCCGCCGGTCAGCGCCTGGCGTCCGCCGGCCAGGACGGTGTCGGCGTGCAGCAGCCGCGACCGCAGCTCGCCCACGGGGAGGTCACCGGCGACGGGTCCCGCCGCCGTCACCGAATTGACCGAGTACCCATTCCGCGACCTCGCTCAGCGCCGCAGGACCCTCGACGGCGTCGTCGGTTGAGTACTCGTGGCGTGGAACGGTGATGACCCCTGGCACTCTCTCCTCGACGGGCCTCGGACCTCGAACCCGCCCAGCCAACCGGGCTGGACGAGGTGTTGGGGCAGTAGTCCGGCTCTACGCCGACCGGGATCTCTCCGACCGCTGTCCCCCGTGGAACCTCATGGGGGGGACCCAATTCTAGACTTACCGCACATGAGTGACGTGTTCGCCGTGGACCTGGCCCTCGACCTGACGCCCACCGTACCCCGTGCCGTTCTCGACCACCTGCGTCGGCATCTCGGGCTCGATGACGCGGATGACGGCAGCGGAGCGGTGGAGGATGTGCCGGACTTCGTCGCCCTGCTGGCGGGCCGGGGCCCGGCGGTGCGTATCGGGGGAGTCCTGACGGCGGAGCTTCTCCAAGGCCACGGCCAGTGGTCCCTGACGGCGCGGCAGGAGATCCACGCGGAGTTCCTCCCTGAACTGGACGCCCTGGTGGAGATGCTCGCCTTCAACGCGAAGACCGAGGGCGTCATCGGGCAGGTGAGGTTCCACGAGGACGACATCCCTGAACTCTTCGTCAACAGGGCGGGGACGCTGGTCAGGGTGCACCTGCGCGCAGCCGACCCGTCCGTTTCCCAGCCACTGACGAACTAATCTTGGCGGGAATCTCCGGATTCGCCCATAAGATCCTCCAGTGAAACGCCGCCGAGAGATTCCGAGTCCACCACCGGGAGCAACTTCAGCACTGCTTCGGCGTTCGCGATCATCCGGCCGATCTCGATCGGAAGATTCTCGAATTCCTCCATCACCACGTCATAGGGCTCAACGCGATATTGCTTGCCGTCCAGGCCTTTCGCTTCCACGAGGTAACGGTGACCGGCCGGCGAAGTGGAATCGGCGACCTGCGCCCACCGTGCTCCGTGCCGACGCACGAGCAGGTCTCCGAGGAACGACGTCAGGTCCGTGTGCAGCCCGATCCAGTCCGACTGCTCGAACTCGCCCAGGGGCAGCCGGTCGACGTAGCTCTGCAGGCCGGGCAGGAGAAGCAGAGGATCCTGCGCGTACCGCTCCGGTGCCAGCCCGAGCGAGGCCGCCAGTCCCGCAGCCTGCCGCTGCCCGACGCCGAGAAAGGCGTCGCGGATCCGGCGGAGGCGTTGCTGAGCCTGATCAGAGCCCGAAGCTGCGGGCCGGCGCCTGCCGTCGGCCCGCACCCTCAACCGTGCCGTGCGGAGGTCAGTACTCGATCTCGCCGGCCCAGCTGTAGTCCAGGAGCGCCTTGGGCAGGTAGTTGGACTCGACCTCCACGGGGATGCCCTGGTCACGGGCGAGGCAGGCCATGGCCAGCGGGCCGAGGGCGACCAACCCGTCGCTGCTCAGGGCTCGGTCCTCGTCCGCGGTCCAGTAGGCCTTGTGTGCGCGCAACGCGTCGGCCAGTGCCTTGTTGAACTCTGACGGGTCGCGGCGAATGGCGCGGTACAGGAGCATCATCGACGGATACATGATCTTCGACACCAGGTCCGCGTCGGCGTACCTGACCGCCTGCGGACCGGCCCCGTCGACGGCGGCGACGAGCTTGTCGCCCACGTCCTGCCGCCCGGACCAGAAGCTCTGCAGGGCCTCGACCCAGGAGTAGACGTACTCGTCGAAGACCGCACCGGAGTCGCGCAGGAGCGAGACGGGCACCTGAGCGAGCATCGTCAGGCGCTCATTCTCGCGGCAGATCATCGCCAGGTAGAAGGAGGTGACCCATGCGCCCGCATTGAGCGGTGACTCCGGGCGGAGCGCGGGGAGTGTGCGCTCCTGTTCCTTGATCCGGACGGTGACGGTGTTGCCTTCCGCCGCACTCGCCGCCGCGAACAGCGCCGACCCGGTCTGCATCGCCGTGACCCATGCCTCCCAGGTCTCGAACTTCACCGCCTCCGGGTCGATCGCGCAGTGGGACTTCGCGAGGGTCAGCGTGGTGCTCAGCGCCTGGGCCCGGCCGACGCCGTCCGGCTCTCCGAGTTCGCCGAGTACCCAGACAGCGGTCTCATCGAGCACGGCGAGGCCCTCAGCAGCATGGTCCGTGGGGTAGTCATGGCGAGGAATACTCGTGACCACTTGCCCTCTCCTCTAGTAGATCTCGAAGTGCTCCAGCGTGGCACCAGCGTAGGAGCCTGGGTTTTCGCTGGCCTTCACCATGACGTACTGCAACTTCTCGTTCTTCAGGGCCTTCATCAGTTTGAGTGCCATCTGGCCGTCCTCGGGCGAGCGTGCGGCACGGCTCTGCATCTCGGCGATGATCGTCTGGACGTATTCTTTGGTGCCCTGCTTGACCATCATGCCGCTCGCGTCACCGGCGCCCTGGCGCCAGAGCAGGTCGCTTTTCGGTGCCTTCGCCTCGACGACGAGGTAGCTGCCGTCCGGCAGTTCGTACAGCTGGTCGAACATGTTCGCGCCGTTGGGCGTCCTCGGGAGCTGTATCGGTTCGGCGCCCGGGAATTTCTCCGGGATCACGTGGTACTTGGCAGCGTCTTCACCGAGCTGCTCGGAGAGTGAACTGTTGTTGGGCGTGTCACCGAGCTGCTTGCCGTACGCCTCCTGCGCGTTCTCAAGGGCCTGCCTCGTGGTGGGAGACGGGTTCGTCTCGAAGGCCCGCTCCGCGTTGGTGAGGTCCACGCCCACCCTGCGGTCCTTGGCCACCTGGTCGAGGTGGTCGATGTGCTCGGCGCTGACCGAGCCGCGGTCGAGGGTGGACGGATGCAGCCTGATCTCGGACGGACCCGACGGCAGCGCGTGCTTGGAGATCCAGTTGCCGTTCCGGTCCTTGGCCAGGATCGGCAGCTCGACACCGTTCTCCTTGACCCTGACGTCCAAGCGGTGGCCGTCGGTGCGGTAGTAACGCTTGAACCAGTCGGGGTCGTTGTTGGCCTTCCAGATCTGTTCTTCCATGATCTGCTGCCGCTGCTCAGGGGTGAGCGGCCGCTCCGGGCTGGTGCTGGTCCCCGTCCCCTCGTCCGCCTGGTTCCCGGGTATGTCCGCCTCGTCGCCGGCCCGGCCGACGTCGCCCAAGTCGTCGCCGACGTGGCCGACGTTGCCGAGGGAATCGTCGCCGAATCGCGCGGCCAGGTCGTCCAGGGCGCCGGGGGAGACAGGACCGCCGGAGCCACCGGGGCGCAGCCCATCCGCGACGCCGGGCGTGGCGTTGTCCAGGCTGTTGGACGGGATGTGATGGCCCGGGGCCCCCGGCAGGTTGCTGCCCGTGCCGGTGCCGGGTGTCACATTGTCGACGCTGTTGGTCGGCGTGTTGTCGCCCATCCCGCCGCGGGGGAGGTTGTCCGCCGTGCCGTCGGCGAGGTGGTTGCCCAGGCCTGTGCCGGGTACGTCGGCGCCCGCGTTGACGGCGCGGGTGGCCGGGGCGTCGTCGCCGACGCGACCCACGTCGCCGAGGTCGTCGAGGGCGTTGCCGAGGCGGATGTGCCGGCCGGCGTTGTCGGCGGTGTGGGCCGCGGCGCCGGCCAGGGCCGGTTCGCGGACCGGGGAGTCCGTGCGGGGGACGTCCGCGCCGTCGCGGGGGACGCCGGGCTGGTCCACGACGTCACCGGGGCCGTCGTCGGACTTCTGGACGATGTTGCCGCCCTCGTCGAGGATGTTGCCGTCCGGGTCGTAGTACCGGGCCGGGGCGCCGTCCTCGGTGGGGAGCTTGATCGTGCCTTCCGGCAGGACGGGGGTGTTGTCGGGGAGTTTGACCGTGCCCTCGGGCAGCTCGACCGCGCCCACCGGGACCGGGGTGCCCTCGGGGAGTCTGACCGCGCCGTTGCCCAGGTCGACCGCGCCCGCCGGGAGCGGGGTGCCCTCGGGCAGGGTGACCGCACCGCCTTCGGGGACGCGGATGCCGCCCGCCGGGATCGCCGCGCCCTCGGGCAGCCGCACCGTGCCTCCGGGCAGGCGGACCGCGCCCTCGGGCAGGGTGATCGCGTTCTCCGGGAGGGTGGGGATGTCGATGGTGCCGACGCCCCTCAGCGCCGCGCTGATGT